>NZ_JAVRBR020000053.1:0-23924 GCF_034531165.2 Dendronalium sp. ChiSLP03b
ATTGCTCAATAGCTGACTTTCGTTTGAGATATTGCTGATAGTTTAAATGCTCTGTTATTGGCAGATAGACCCAGTAATGTAAGGGCAAAATCACAGCAGCAAGCGCACCCAAACTAACAGCAATTCTTGAAAAGTAGCTCAGACTGTAAAAGCGAATTACCAAGCATTCAAGCAGTGTCAATTCATCGCTATTGAACCGTGTTGAGCCTAGCGAGGATGCCTGAGAGTTGGCTTTTAGTTTGATTACGGCTAGCCTCCAAAGCCGCACTAATGCCCGTTAAGCCAAGTGATAGCTTATCTCTGCTTTGTTCGTGACGATTAACTACTCGTTCTTGTACCCTTGTCAATGTCCGGTCAATCTTTGCGTCAACCTGATTTGCTGAGAAGTCAGCATAAGCCAGTAGTGCTGTCTCCACTTGTTCTAGGATTTCGTCAAAGGTGGTTGCTGAGGTGTCAACGCTATCGGCTATGTCATTGATTTGTTGCTCTGAGAGGATTACGCCCATTTGTGAAGCTTTAGAATTTATCATCTCTCCTACATCTTGAGGGGCCACCGCGAGCGCACCTGTTTCAAGTTCAGTCTCGGCTTGAAGGGACTCTGCTTGTAAGAGAAATTTTTCTTCAACGGGTTCATCAGCCACAGATAATTGGCTTGTCGCTTTGGCTTTGAGATAGTCAACGGCTTGGCTCAATTGGTCTTTGGTGGGGTTGTTAAGGTCATCGCATTCTACAGCGAGCGCTGCTGTTGTGTAGTCGTCTTTGGTGAATCCTTGATAACCCTGTTTATACAAGCGAGCGCGGACGTTATTAGTAAACTTGTCAGGCATGGTGATTGCTCCTATTTGGCTATTGCTAAAACTTCGATGTTTGCGGATTTCATCGGTTGCGATCGCTTGTTGATTGCCCATTTAGCAGCAACAAACGCGACAAGGGCTAAATCTTTGCTGTGGTAAATATTTTCAGTGCTGAAAGATAGTTCAGCACGTTCAAACCAGTAGTAAGGAGTGCTACGCGGTACGTCGTCAAGATTGATTTTTAGATGCTCTGCAAGAAGCTTTAAGAACTCTCCTCCATGAAAAAGAGTATCTATTTCATAGAAATGTCTGAATGCTTGCCAGCGTTCACTAAACCCCTCACCCCGGCCTGTAAAGCTGCCATAGCGCCGTTTAAAGGAGGCGAATGTCTCAACTATCTTGCTCGCGTCGCTACTTAGCACGTTGAAATTAAAATGCTGTTTCAAAGTAGCCACCACTCGATACCAAGTGATATCAGCGATCTCTTTTCCTAACTCGCGCTCGTAGGCTTGTTTTAGCTGATGATACTTAGCGATATACTGTTTTGTTGCCACATTACCCCCAAAGTATTACTTACGTGTGTTAAAAATCGATGCGTATTCCGGATGAATCCAAGAAACTTGATATAGGTAATTAGCTAAAAAGGGGTATTTGGTACGACCCGTTAGCTGAAACCTATCAATAACTCTGAAAAATAACTCGCGGACATTTCAAAGTGTGTTTTTTCGTCGGCTAGAATCACGCAATAACAAGGCTTGCCAGAGTTGATGATATATTGACAAAATTCCTTTTACCCCCCTAAAAGCGCCCCTTTTGGACTAGTTGACGCGCTTGTACCTTTGCCTTGGTCAGCGAGGCGCGGTAGTAGATGTTACCAAGGGTTAGAACAAACTCAGTTGTATTGAGTTTTCAGTTATCTGGGGCGTGTGCTGCTTATATAAGCTCGGAATTTCGTAGCAGCGCCTTAGCACTTTGTCACGATTGAGCTTTAAGTCAGCAGTCTTAGACTGACGCGGCAAAGGACGGAAATAATACTGTGTGTGTTTGATACTATCGCTACTGGTTAAATATCTGTACAGGGTTCCATCAATCCAGTAGGTCTTACTCTGGGTCAACAGCGTAACGCAGACTACAAGCTGTTTATCAATCATCATTTTTATCTCCAGCTGCACACGCGCCTATCAAGCTTGCACCCAGGAAGATGGCGATAGATGCAATGGCGCTTCCTTCAAAAATCTTTGCGTTGTAAATCCATGTGGGCTGATATTCCTCACCTCTGCTTTGCTCAATGCGGTCAACGCCGTAGCAAAAGATAGCACCAACAACCATAAAACTAGTAGTTAGCAAGCTCAAAAGTGCTACTTCTGACGCTGCATCAAGTAGGAATAAGTTTATCTTTTCACGCCAAGTTGTCACACGGCGAATGTGCATTACTGGTAAGCGTTCTAGATACTTGTGCCACTGGTCATCAGTAAGATTCGCTCTGTTGTAATCACAATGGTCGTGTGACTGTAGCAGTTCGCCCACTGCTTGAATGGCATCTCCTAGCGTTACGTCTGGATAGTATTCCAATTGCCTGAATTCCTGCGAGTCTCGGATTTCTCTGAGCCAGCGATCTGTTGCTTGTAAACGTTTAAGATGATTAGATGTCAGCATTGTTTCTCCTTTGTTTGGTAGTTCGTTGATTGCTTCTAAACTGCGTAAATTGATATGCATGAATCTTCTGTCCTGATATAGACACGCACAATTACCGCGACCGCAAATATAGAGCAGACGCAATGCAGATATTGCTGTGAATAGTTGAATCCTGTCAGAACAGCGCTTGCAAGCGGAAGCAACCCTCGAAAGGAAACCGCCAAGTGCGTTTTGCACTTGGGTCTTACTTGCGTTTGTCCTGAGTTATTTGACGTATTGATAACTTTGACATTAATATACTAGCAACTACTTGTTATATTATCAAGTAGTTAGTGAAAATTAAGGAGGTGGTGCGAACGCACAGACTCATAGGATAATTGGTTGCTGATATAGCAAGTAGTTATTAGTAATGCCAGTGCGTAACACAATAAAAGCTTTTATTGATGCAAGGGGTATAACTCCTTATCAATTTGGTAAGGAAACAGGAATTGCTCAGGGAACTGCCTACGCCCTCTATAACAACCCAGAACAGCGACCAAGCCCTAGTGTTTTGGATAAAATTTGTGATTTTTATGAAGTGCAGCCAAGTGCATTTCTAGAATGGGTTAAACCAAGAAAAGAGAAGGAAAAATGACCAATGCTGACTAACGCTGTGGACTAGACCCGGATTAAGCGGGTACTTGAACAGGTGGCAGTTAACCATTTTTCTCAGGCAAGGAGGCAACGGCAACGCTCCTTTGAGCAATTAAATTGATGTTTTTATCCATAGCTCAACGACAAAACCCGCTCGACCGGGAAGTTAAGCGGGTTCTGTCATTTGACTATTCATAACGCGGGTAACTCCGAAGTGAAAATGTCCTGTCAGACTTTTCGGAACCGCGAGCGCAGTTCTATGATAACTAGTTCTACGGTCGCGTTGCAATAAGGAGTTACCCGGATTTTGAAAAATTCGGAGTAATAAAAAGTGAATACTACACAGAAAACTGCAACGCTGACTGCTAACAGACTGACAGACAGACATTATAAAGAGTGCGTCACAAAGCGGGGCTTGTGTCCAGAATGGATAGCTGTTAACTGTCGCTCAATGTCAATAAAAGAAGCGAGTGATCGCTTAGGATATACAGCACAATCAGCTGGCATCTGGCTAGAAGGAGTCAACGGTTTTGGGCAGTACCGCCCTAACCAGCCTTGGAAAAGCGCAGACGAGAAAAAAGCGCCCAAGTATCGGACAGCCACTAAAGAAGAATATGACGCGATGCTACCCCGTCATCCTGATAATCCGCGCTACTGGTCAGATTTAGAAGCGCTCAAAGCACATTGCTATAACATCAACGGTCATCCTTGCTTAATTGCCACTGAGGGACTATTGAAGGCGATCGCCGGCTGTTCTAACGGATTCCCTACAGTTGGACTCGCTGGTGTTGAACAAGGCTTAACATCCGCGGCTAACGACCCCCAAGGCAAACGTTACCTAGTCGAAACCTTAGAATTGTTAGCCCGTGCTGGCTTTGGCTGGATTATTGCCTTTGACGCGGACGAACGCGCCCAAACTAACAAAAATGTGGTTGCAGCACAGAGAAAACTGGCCTATCAATTAGCTAAGTTTAAAGTGCCTGTGTACATTGCCACAGGTTTGTGGAGTACAGCAGAGGGGAAAGGGATGGACGATTACATTCAGGCCAACGGCGGCGACGCTTTCAGAGATAAAGTACTAGCTAAGGCTGTTAACTTTGAAACTTGGGAACGTCAGTTTAAGCAAGACGATGATGATAACAAAACCCTGTCAGAGGCTTTTTTTGCGGCACAAATAGCAGAGAATTACCGCAATCGCCTAGCTTGGCACGTAGCGAATAAAGCATGGTACTGGTATGAAGCACAACAAAAACTAGGTGTCTGGGGTGAAATTCCCCATGAAGAAGCCCAAGACATCATAGTTACCGAGTTGCGCTCTATTACAAAACATTTTAGCTACCGTTTTGTAGCGAATACGCTGAATCTCCTCAAGGGTGATTTAAGGATTAATCACTGGGAGGTCTGCCCCGGCTTCATTTGTTTACAAGATTGCGTACTAGATATTAATACCCTCAAAGAGTACCCCCACGCTCCCGGTTATAGAATGCTAACTCAGTTGCCCTTTAAGTGGTCTGACCGTAGTATCGGCTGCGACCCGATTAAGGAATGGCTACTAGAAGTTTGCGAAGGCAAACAGAACTGGGTAGAGGTGATTCGCGCTGCCATCAACGCCACCATCACCGAGCGGGGCGGCAAGATGCAAAGATATCTAGAGTTAATCGGTGCTGGCGGCACTGGCAAAGGTACATTACTGAGACTGGTGCAAGAGCTAGTAGGTAAAGAAAACTACGCCATCACCACACTGAAGCAACTAGAACAGAATCGCTTTGAGACTGCCTCATTCTACGGCAAGAAGCTAATTTGTATCACTGATTCCGAACGCTACACAGGTGATGTCAGCGTTTTTAAATCCATCACAGGCTATGACGACCTGCGACACGAGAAAAAAGGCGTACAGCAAACAGGCAGTTTTAAATTTGATGGCGTGGTCATGGTAGCTGCAAACGAAGCGATGCAAAGCACCGATTACACCAACGCCACCGCTCGCCGTCGTCTGTCGATGCCCTTTAACCGTGTTATTCCTCCCCGCCAGCGGCGCGACCTGATGGAAGAGTTCGCGCCTTATCTTCCTGGTTTCCTGTCCTGGGTGCTGTCGATGCCAGAACAAGAAATTAAAGATTACTTTGTGGATACAAACAACAAAGTGCCGTCACTGGCTGCATTCAGCAAAGAAGTCCTCATGGAGACGAACCCGCTGGCTAACTGGGCTGATGAATGTTTGTACTATGACCCCAATGCAGTAACGGGTATCGGTGACATCAGCCAAAGCGCCGAAGAGTTTTTGTATCCCAATTATGCCCAGTGGGCCAACAACAACGGGCAAGGAACAATGAACAAGCAGCGTTTTTCTAGTACGTTGCTGAACTTGCTGAAAGCTCAACTGGCGATTGATGCACAAAAGCGTAAAACCAACAGAGGACGGTTTATTACTTGCGTTGCGATCCGCAAACCCGGACAGAATTTCCCTTTGTTAATTTCTACTAGTGACGACCTCAATCAAAAGGGTGACGACCTAGTGACGACCTCTGTGACGACTCAAACCCTTGATAGTGACGGACTTTTATTAAGTGACGACCTTTTAACCAATAAAACAGCAATAAAGAGCAGTAACCAATGCTGCTTGATGCAATCTCCTATAGAGCAGAATGAGGGGGGTAAGTCGTCACTGGAGTCAAACCCTTCACTCTTAAGCGTTCCAGGTAGTCACTCGGTCGTCACGGTGACGACCTCCGAACCGTCAGAGGTCGTCACCACTCCATCTGTTACCCAACAGATGATTAATAACTGGGATGATTTCCCGTCACTTGGTCAGCTTGTACTGTCGCTAAAAATTGAAGAACTGCGTCAGGCTGTTGCAGGATTTAATATTGACCAACTGCAACATATTAAGGACGCAGCTAATAGCGTGTGGCGATTCGGTGTGGACTCATTAGCTGATTACAACGGCGAACTAGTCTACATCTGGGAGTGCGGACAATCAAACGATGTTCGCATCGGTAGTAAGCAAAAGCCAGGGGTGAGGGTGAGACGCGCTCATCTGCGCCCTTGGTTGGGCATTTGATGAAAAATCTAGACGCAAAGAAAACATGAAACACAACCCTTTGAGCTGGTGTATTTTGAACTTACAAGCTTTTGATGATTACGTTTTAAAGGTAGTTAAAAATGACAGTTACCAAAGTAACTGATTTAATAATCGCTCCTGCTTATGAAATTTCTGACCCAGCAGGAGATGGAATCCACAGTTGGTTCTGCACTGAGATCAACAACATTCGCTCAATCAACTGGCGTGATTTAGAAGCAGATAAACCCCAAAGTGAGCGCATTTATCGGCAGCTGTTACTATGCAATTTTCATCGCTCAGAGAAGTCAGGGCGAAGCGTAAAAGGAATCGTAGAGCATGGACTTGAGGGAATAAAAGCAGAGTTACAGTTAAGCGATCCCAATTGTGAGTATCCAGAGTTTAGATATCAAGAGCTATTAGCACCTGTGAAGTTTAACAGTATTGCTAGCGCTAAAAAATGGTGTGAGTTGGCAGCTTTAGAAGTATTGGAAATAATGTCTGTTGCCTATCCTGCTTTCAATAGTGAAATAATCGCTCTTGTAGGTTCAGCCATACCTTACCCTGGAGTCATGGAAATTGAAGGTAAAAAGGTTTGGGTTACTGGGTTTGGTTTAGCAATTACTGAAGATGAAGAGTGTCGCCAGATTTGGGGAATTAGAAATCGAATACCTTGCTTAATGGGAATGTCCGTAAACAGTCAAGTTGTAGATACAAAGCTGACCTTGTCTGAAGTTTCTTTAGGAGCAATCAGCGAGACAGCTTGGCGAACGCTTCTGAATATTGCCAGGAAATTTCAAAGCAATACTTAAATAATATTTCAACTATACTGTGCGCGTTGATATCTCATGACAGCTCGTAAGCTCTACCTTCACTAGCTGCTGACAATCTATTTAAGGCTAAAATAAATGAATAGCCGTACTAGAATCAGCAGTGCTAAAACCTCTATTCATACCCTCCACATGAAGTTAGCCATTACATGATTAAGCTGAACTAGTACGGCTTAGTTGTACCACAACTTATCAAGTTTAAGTTCACGGTAAAAATCTAGAATAAACACCGCTAGAGTGAACTTATTTTTTGCGGTTAGGGTCAGTACCTAGATACCTTTCAACCCGCTGTAATTTGGTATTGCTATAGCCTGTACGTTGCCAGATACCTTGTAAATAGTTGTGGATATCGTCAGATATTTTTACGGGAATAAATTGATTGAATACAAGGAAAATCGACAAAGTAAATAATGCAGTAAACAACCCTATCGTTCCATATTTACCTATGGGTTCAGAGCGATAAACCTCTTTTTCTATGGTGATTGGCTCTGGGCGAGGGCTGTTCTTCAACTCCTGAATAACCGTAGTCAACTTGTTGGTGTGAATCAACAGATTGTTCCAGTTCGACTTTAGCTCTTGAATTTCGCTCTTTAGCCCTTTGAATTCTAAACTCTCTAACGTCGATGAGGATTTGCTTATACTCTGTGACTGACTGAGTAAGTGAGTTAATTCTTGCCTCAAATTCTCGTTGCTCTGCTCGAACTCTTGACAAGAGAGATTCTGATTCTTCAGTTCTCCCGTCAGCATCTCGATAGTCACCATCGCTTTGCTGAGGAGTTGATTCTGAATTAAATTCGTTTGCGCCCATGCTTGTAACTCTGCCCTATCCCTTTCGCGTTCAGTTTTCTGTGACTGCTTAAAACTCTCAAACTCTTTATACAATCTGCCCAATGCTGTTTTCACTTCTCCCAGTTCACTGGAAGAGAGAGCAGGGGTAGCTGGGGAGGCTGGGGAGGCTGGGGAGGAAAGAGAATTGTTGTTTAATAGCTCTTGCTCCCCCTGCTTCCCCTGCTGCACATCTCCCCCAGATCTAATTCTGTGATTACCGTTGCTGTTATTATTGTTGTTGCTCATTGGTTTTCTTTTGACCCCGGCGAGAAGTAGATGCAGTCGCTTTTGGCTGTTTTGAAGTCGTAGCGCTTGAAGATGCAGCTGATTTAACTTCTGGTTGCTCTAACCCCAAATAAACCCCAGCCTTTTCAAGCTCTGGTTTAGCTTGATCTAAAAACCCACTCACTAGCAGGTAATCCCCAAAAGGAAATCCATTCTCTTCCGTCGCCGCCGAGTAAGGCAGACCTTTCTCTATCAACGTGTCAAAGGTCGAGTATTCTAGCTCTGGCATAGATATTTCTATACCTTGAAGTGAGGCGATCGCTCCCGACGTTTTACTATTCTCCCAGCGCTGAAAACCTGAACCTTTATCCCAGCAGAGATTTTTCACTATGACATAATCAGCCTGATTACCACAGAATTCTGCCATCGTTTTTAAGCTGGTTATCACTGAATAACCAAGGTTTAATACAGTCACCAGCGTTACCCGATAACCCAAATCGCCTGCAATTTTGAATAGTCCAAACTTACTGATAATTTCCCTGGTTTTATTGCTTGATGCCCCTGGCATATCTACTATTACTGAATCTGGTGATTCGGCTTTTATTTCTGTAAAGAAGCGTTTCGCCTCAGCCACCTCGATGAAGTTCAACAGCCTTACCCCAGTGCCAAAGTTTTGATAATACTCATACAGTTCTGGATTCTCTGTATCCGCATCATAAGCTAGATAATTAATTGCTTTTGAGTGCATTACATCCAGTAATAAGCGAGTAAAGGCAGTCTTCCCTGTACCACCTTTGCCCCCCAGTATCATCACTATTCGTTTCATAATTCACTCCTATCAGTGATGTTAAATTGGGCAGAAGCTTTAGCCGTTGGTTTCTTTCGTCTCGTAGTTTGGGATGGTGATGAGTCGGATGGTTCACCACTCTTATCTGATGAACTATCCGACTCTACTGCTGAAACCGAGTCATTAGTTTCGATTGAATCAGCAGTTGATGATGGCTCTGACTCGTCATCAACTTTAGAATCAACCGTTGAAGAATTACCGGATTGATTAGCATCTGTTGAATCAGCTTTTTTATGAAAACTCTTCAGACCACTGGCCGCTAGTTCTACCCCATGCCCTTTAAATACCTCGGCTACATCTGAGTAATCGTAGCCAGCGTCTAACATATCTTGAATAGGTTTAGCCAAACTTTTGACCAAATCAGACAGGCTAATAGTCTTAGGTGTAGCCGCCTTTTGTTTGAGACTGGCTTGAATGTCTTCTACTTTGGATAAAGGAACAGCTTTAGGTTTGCGGGGCATAGTCAGCAGTAGTAGTAACAAATTATCCCATTGTAAAAAAACTTTCGCCCCAAAAACTTTAAGATAAATGTGTATATGTGACGAATATCAACAAACATTTGTTACAGAGTTACTAGACTAGACTAGGCTTAAAAAAGCAGTACTCGCTGTGATCCACAGTTTGTACTTGCCGAGTTCTCGCGCTGCCCCCGCGACGTATGCCCACACCCGTCGCGGGGGCATAGGCAAGCAATACGCCGTAACGCGCTGCGCGCTCCCTTACCCTTCGGGTAAGGCGGCGTGAATTGCTTGTTGGGGGTGTCCCCCAAACCCCCACTAAACACGTCTTTCCGAGGGGTGAACGAGTCAGAAAGTTCCGGGTTATTCGCCTACCTGCGCGGCACTTCGTGCCATTGCAGCTACAGCGAATAACCCGGTAAAAAATAAAATTTCAGATAGCTAAACGCCTAGTTATGCAACCAGACCCTCGCACTAATCTAAGTAATGAACTAGCCCACACGCTAAGTAATCGGGTAGTAGAACCGGATGATAAGCGAGAGATAACTATTACATTTAGAGTCAGCACGGCAGAGAAATTAAGGCTAGAACAACGGTGTAATGGAGTGGTGCAAAGCGATTATATTAGAGCGAGGTTATTTGATTACCCTCTACCACACCCAAAATTAACTATAAGAGAAGTTAATCGACAAGCTATCTACGAACTAAAGAAAATTGGGAATAACCTCAACCAGCAAACCAGAGCCATCAACGAAGCGGTAAAAATTGGTAGCCAACCTCTGACTCATGAAGTAAAAGAATATCTGCAAACTATAAAAGAATTAGCTGCCCTCATCGAACAAACTCACGCCAGCTTATCTCAACCTATCTCAGATAAGGATTAGCGAAATGATTACTAAAATTAAAGCCAACAAATCATTTCGCGGCACTACTAAATACGTCATCGATAAAGAGAAAGCTAAAATTATCGGCGGGAATATGTATGGTAAAACCACTGATAAACTAGTTGAGCAATTTAAACTATCAGCCAATCTCAACCCCCAACTAAAAGACCCGTGCTACCACCTAATGCTGTCAATTCCCAAAACAGACATCACACTTAATGATGAAGAATTAGCCAAAATATCTGAGAGGCATTTTGCGAATGTCGTTGTGCTATCGCGGTTAAAAGGGGAAGAATCCCAAGTTAAACAGCCTCTAAAAAGAATATTTGACACCAAGCTAAACCAGCTAGTTGATGAATTTATTGAGACAGAGCTACCAGCTTATGACTTTTTTATAGCGCGGCACTCTGACAAAAAACACGACCACACCCACATCGTTGCATCAAGAGTTAATAACCTCGATAGTAAATCTATTCGTACCTGGAATAATTACGCCTATTCAGAACATTCAGCCCGACTACTAGAGCGAGAATTTCAGCTAACCCCAGTTCAAAGTAGTTGGGAGAGTAAACGCAAAGCTATGACCCGCAATCAACTAGAACGAGTTGAACGCGATGGGCTTCCAGGTGAAGAAATAATGCGCCGAGCGATTGAAAAAGTGGCAGAAAATAAACCGACAATGCCTCAGTTTATTGAGCAGTTATGGAGAGAAAATCAAGTGAAAGCCATCGTCAGTTATTACGGTCACGGCGGAGTAAGGGGTATTAAATTTGGTATTGATATAGGTTCAGTTAATGAAGATGGTACGCCCCGACTACTCTGGAAACAGGGAGGGAATTTAAATAAATATAAGTGTTCATTTAAAAAGCTTCAGACAGAATTAAGCGTAAGCTATGACCCCAAACGAGACGATGCCGAAATTAAACGCCTGAGTAAAATGTTAGAAACTGCTCAAATTATGCCAAGTAATCAGCAGACAATCAACTACACATTATCTACTGAAGTTACAGATAATCTCCAAGAATTAACTAAGAAAGCTGAATCTATGTCTGAAATGAAATCTTCGTTAACTGACTCTCAAGCATTAGAGTTATACAGGCATTACAGTACTGGTTATGAGCGTGAATTGGTCACAGACCGAGATAAATCAGTTGCAGCCAAAGCTCTAAAAGATGGGAAACCAGCCCATGATGTTGAAGAAATTTTGAAAGCCAGCCCTGCCTTATGGAGCCACGAAGAAGCAAGAGCATTGGTATTAATTGCTGAATCAAACTTGGGACTGCAACAAAAAAAATCCCAATTATCACCCCCAGTACAACAGCAACTCAAGCAGGAGTTATTAACTTTAGCTGTGCCTGTTGCTGTAGGAATAATCAATCATCTCCTCAAGGATAATGATAAAAATAGTCTGAGATTTAAACAATCTACTCTCACCAAACTTGGTAGAGAATTAGTGTACACACATGACACAAAAGGTGAAATCTTTCGTGTAACAGTGAATAAAATCTCTGAAGGTAAGTTAGAGTATTCACCAATTCATGTAGGAGAAATCGAGCAAGACGATATTGACCATTGGCACAAAGCAAAGTCGGTATTAGAGGAATACCTCCAGTCAACACAATCACTTCAACAACCACAGCCAGTTCGTGAAACAAGGAGTAAAGGATTGTCTCTGTAAGTATTGCTGTAAGAGAGTTGGAGAGCGGGAATTTCTATAAAGTTTTTCACTCTACCCCTCGGCGCTACGTTCTTTCAAAGCAATGTCTGCTACTGCCAAAATTAGACTGATGCCTGAGCTATGTAAATGATTGCTAGCATCGACAGACACTTCGTTATCGCTGCCCAATACGGTTCAGTTGCTCTCTGACATTTTAGGGAATCCAAATTAAAAAACCGTAAACTGTACAGGAATTACCAAATATAAATATTTATGGATTTTTCTTGGAATAGGGTATTAGATTCTCGGTAAATAGATAGAGATAATTTCAAGTCGTCAGAAATTAAACTGTTGGCGTTAATGAAAAATCCTCGGCTGTGCAGTCAAGCGTAGTCAGTAACTTATTCAAATATACCTTGACTGTATTTAATGGTTGTTTTCGAGTAAATAGAATGCTGTTGTTGAAAGCTGGAGAACTGCAATGGGTGAAGCAAAACGGCGTAAAAGGTTAGACCCAAACTATGGTCAGGTCAAAAAACAAATAGCTATGGATCTACAACAAATGATTCATAGCTCTCCCATGCTTCAAGAAATGGCTATAAACCAGCTATTAGAACAGTCAGATTTTTGGTTACAAAAGACGGATTTACTTTATGAACCTGTTGCACATTCGCTACAGGAAAGGCTTTTCTGGACGACGCTGCCAATACCCTCAAAGCAAAATACAGCCAGAAGTTATTTTACAGAAAACGAGTCAGCTGCAAGTCAAGCAATTTATCCATTAGTAGAAAGATTTGGAGCGGGTTGGATTTATCAACTTGCTAATCTTGACATTAACATGACTTATTTCCATTACATTCCCGCTACTCAAGAGAACTTAAAGAACCTTGCACAAGAGCAATTCTGTGGCTCTATGGGTCAAACTATAGAATTTATCATCCGTACAGTACTGCAAAAGTGGGAGTGGGGTAAATGTGTCCCCGTCATCGCTACTAGTGTGCGAAAACAAGACCCGATTTGGATTTATATAGTATGACTAACGCTCACCGAAACCAGTTAAGTAAGCGAGAGTATTCACCGATTAATGTGAGAGAAATAAACAGAGAATATCGTAAGCTTTGGTCAGCAAGTAACAGATGAACCACATCAATCACGACCAGAATATGGTGGTATTTTTCTGGCGGTAGTTGCCAGCGTTCGGGGCGGGTTCATTAATGAGGATAAAAGACTTTGAGGCTTGTATTACACGAATTAGCCCAATCGTGTAGCGCGACTATATATTGATGTGACGAATGGCTAAAAATAATAGAGGAATAACAATACTAAAATAATGTTTCTACTTACTCCAAAGCAAAAAAAAATGATTCCTCTGTATCAAGAAAAATGGCGAAGAATTCTTCTGACCACCGAGCCAATTGACCAAAATAAAGTAGCAAGAATTATTCAAAAAATTTATGAGTTTATTGGTCAATCAGAGCCAAATATTATTTTTTTTGATAGTCCTTATGCTTTAGTTAAATATATAACTTTGAGAGAAATAAACGAAGATTATTACCGAAACAATCGCATTGCTATACATAATTTTTGTAAATTAGATGGGTCAAGTTTCGGAGAGCGTATCGGAGTATGGTCAAAGAGATTGGAACAAATTCTCAATGTCCCTTTTGAATTGCAAATAGACCTCAAATTGTATAATCAAGTACAAGAAATATTAAGGCTAACATCTGAAGAGATAACAAATAAGTTAATTAAAGAAATTAAGTTTTGTGATTTTTATGATGATTTTGACACGGATAAATTAGGAATTAATTCTCTTTATCCCTATTTTTGGTGGTATGATTTTTGCGTTTCTGAAATTAATATAGAAAATTATTTTATAGTTAAACTTTGTCTAGAAATACATCAGCAGTGTGACAGGCTTTTTGCTTATCCAGACTCTTGTTTAGTTTATAACCGTCCTTGTCAAATCTCATTTGATGAACAAGGGCATTTACACGCTCAAGGAAAAGCAGCTATTCAATACAATGACGGTTTTTGCGTCTCTGCTTTTCATGGTGTGAGAATACCAGAAGAGTAATGTAATAGGTTTTTTACGGAAGAGAAGAGCATATACGGGAGCGCCTGGGTCAATATTTGCTTTCGGGTTAGGGCAGAGTATGTACTGTACTCTAAATAAATAAGCCAGCCTAAGTAAGAAAGGTAGTTAAGCAACGGTTATTTGATTTTGGCTGCTAATCACTTGTAGTAAAGGTTTGGGGCTGCCAGTGCTGCGAAACTTCCTTGCTCGGTCGCAGCTAGAAATAAGTTCATACTTGCAGATTAACCCTTTTGCAATGCACAGCCTGGATTTTTCACAAGTGAGAAATCCGGGTCGTAGAGTTTCAAGTTTCTATAAATTGACCAGCTAAAGTTTGATATTGTGTTTGCTTATCGTTGTATCTTACACTTATACTACTAAGTAGTTATAAGTTTTCCAAATTGTAGGAAACATATAAATCAAAATCATGGGAATATTTAAACCATCTAAATTAGTAGAGTTTTCATTAGAAGATGGCACCACTGCCTTCGTCGAAATTGAAGGAGATGAGGAAGATATTTCAACTAGAGGTCTTAGAAAATCTCCATTTGTAGAAAGATCAGGGCAAAGCTTTAGATCTGCTATTAGTGCGATTAAACCTATCGCTGGTTCTATTATTAGAGAAATTCGCAGTTTAGAAGATACCCCTGATAAAGTATCTGTTGAATTTGGGGTAAGAATGAATGCTGTTGCGGGTTTGGTCATATCTCCCGCAGATTCTGTATCTCACTTTAGGATTACACTTACTTGGGAGAAGGAGTCAAATGGGAGACGTATTTAATTTTCTTTTGCTTATTCTGAACAGGTGAGTATATGAAAAAACTTCCCCATAAACAGCCTTTTTTTACTCACAATATCTATGAATTTATAGAAGAAAAACTTCCAACATTTTTAGGTTTTGTGCTTCTTTTAACGGGGTTATTAATTGGTAAATTGAGCTTTGATTATTTATATCAAAATCGTAATCAAAAGCAATTTGTGCAGGATTTTTACGCAAACGTTAGTTCGGATCTTGTTAGTATTGCCTTCACTATTCTAATTATTGACAAATTGAATCAATGGCGCATTACTAGCCAGGAAAAAAAAGAAATTATTTTACAAATGGGGAGTCCGAACAATTTAATTGCTATTGAATCTGTCAGAAAATTACGATTGCTCGGTTGGCTTATAGATGGCTCTCTCCGAGGAGCATATTTAAAGAACGCAGACTTGACTCGCGCTAATCTTGAGAAAGCAGATTTACGACAAGTTAATTTGCAAGGTGCTAAATTAGCTGAAGCCAATCTAACAAATGCTGATTTGCGATCTGCTGATCTCAAAGATGCAGATATAAAAGGAGTCATATTACATGGAGTGCTAATTAATGATGAAACTATCTTGCCCGATAGCGGTCGCCTAGTTTGGAGCATAGTAAATAAGGATAACGCGGGTACGGATTTGACAGAGAGTGACCTTAGCGGATCTATATTGCGAGAAGCTAAACTTATTGGTGCGATATTGAAACAATCTATACTTAATAGCGTTGATTTAACAGATGCAAAGCTAACAAGAGCAGCCTTAAGTGACGTAGAATTGAATGGTGCAATCTTATGCAAAGCGGTTCTACATAATGCCGATCTTAAAAATGCAAAATTGCAGGGCGCTGACTTGAGCAATGCTGATCTATCTCGTGCTAATTTACAAGGTGCAGACCTATTTGGGGCACGTTTAAATAATACTAACTTGACTAATGCTGACCTGGGAGGAGCGCAGATAAGAGCAGATTTGAGCAATGCCGATCTATCTTGTGCTAATTTACAAGGTGCAGACCTCTCTGGGGCACTTTTAGATAATACTAACTTGACTAATGCTGACCTGCGAGGAGCGCAGATAAGAACAGATATTAGTACAGCAAAAACATTCGCGGCAAAGTACGATAACACAACACAGTGGTTAGATTCACCACCAAACGACGCTATTCTAAGCTGATGCTAGAGACAACAGCCCAGCAGGCTAACAACCCTGTTGCACGCCGTCCTTCTCAAGATTATTGATAGAATAAGAAGGCTTACTAGAATATCAATTCACTTTTAGAAGTTGCTGGTAAGTTACTAATTTCAAGATCATTTGGTCGAAACAATATTTAATATTCAAAATACGGCATTTAATTTTTAAGTTTTACTAGAGCATGACTACAAATTCAAAACGGAAGACATTCAAAGAGGAATTTGCTCAGTTTTTTGAGAATCCTACACGAGAAGGTTTTAGAGATATTCTTAAAAACAATCTTGGGGAATTTCCTAATGTAGATTTTAAGGAAAAATTACCAACCTTTCCAAAGGTCGCCCGTCACTTGTTAGGATTAGCTAACTTTGGTGGTGGATGTCTCGTAATTGGTGTTTCTGAAAAAGAAGATAAAACTCTTGAATCAATAGGAGTTGATGAACTAGAAGATAAAAAAGTTATTATAGATAAAGTTAAGAAGTATCTACCTGCTGTTCTATTAGAAGATATAGATATTGGAGATTTTTCATATCAGGATTCTGATTACAAAGATTTAGTTGGAAAGAAGTTTCAAGTTATTTATGTGACTGGGGATTCTAACCATCTTCCCTTTGTTTCACAAGCACAGGGAGATGGTATTCGAGAAAATTCAATTTATGTAAGAAGAGGAACTTCAACTGAAGAAGCTAATTATGAAGAGCTTCAAAGCATTATCAATCGTAGGCTTGAAACAGGATATTCATCTAGAAATGAAATAGATGCGCGAACTCATATAGAACAATTAAAAATACTATATACTCAGTTAAGTCCGTTTCTAACTAAAAGAAAGGGTATATATAATCTTCTAGAGGAAGTTACTTTTATAGGGATAAATGAAAAGGTTCCAAATCCAAATTATCCTAAAGAAAATTTTGAGGATTTTATAGTCAGGATAATTGAGAAGAAAAAGAAAAGAATCGAGATTATTCTTGATGTGTTTAATCTCGAATTGTAAGCATTTGGGCATTGTAAGTACAACACGTATTAATAATTCGCGCCCTGTTCCAAGGTTTCAACCTTAAAGAGGACTGAAGGAAATTAAGAAATAGGTGCGACCGCACAACTTACTTGCGCGGTAATGGCGACCAAAAGTATTGATATTGCGCGGCTTGTGACAACAAAAGTAAGAAATACTGTCTTGGAGTTTCTTACTTTGAGGTTTTTTAGAGTATTTTCCCATCTGCTATCTTGAGGCGATCGCCTGAGTACCCCATTCCTGATAAGCAACTTTTATTAACGCTATCAGCCTTTTGGTGTCAAGTCCTGTTGACCAATTGTAACAATATTGTTATATTGATTTACATAAGTTAATAAACCAGCAATAAAAAAACTATGTACACCACTGTTAATGAAAACGGCGTTCTCAACAACTACCCAAGTGAACCCCAGGTATACTGCGCTGAGTACCCTGCAATTTGGGAACAACGCAAATACGTTATACAGGGTGTCTTCGCTACATTACTTGTCACCACTCTAGTTTTGGTTGGTATTAGCGTTAGCTAAGATTTTTGCGCCTTCGGTATCGGTATCTCAAGCTCGACTATTGGGCTTCTCCCCCGAACCTCGGTACTTAACGCCGGGGTTTTTTGTTGTGGAGTGCGATGGCGCAAAGCGCTCAAGCTCTTGACTAACAATTTTTCACCAAAGGAAAGGCGATCGCACTTGGATCGCCGGCTTAAGCTATTGGCTTCTTGCCATATTTCTCAAATAGGTCATTTAACGCAAGAGCTAGCAAGGCTTGAACTGTGGTGTCTTGTTCCAGTGCCAATTGCTTTAACTGCTTAGATACAGCTGGGTCAAAATGACCAGCGATCGCTTTTTTTCCCTGTCTGCTTGGTGGTAACTCCGGCTTATCAGCAGCCTGCAATTGAGAAACAGAGCGTTCATTGGTCGCTGGTTTTCCAGATGCAAGTTGTAGAGCGTCTGCAAGATTCTTTTTAGCCATATCTATATATATGTCGTGTATTTTCAACCCATATTACAAGTTTACTTGTATACAAGTAAAAATGTTTATATTCCTACTTGTTTACACATCCACTTGTAAAGTTGTTGGATTTCAGATGCAGCCCTACCATTCGGTTCATATTCCTGAGCTGTTTGTCCTGCTGTCAGGCTATGCACAAATGCAGCTCTTTGTCCTACTTGAATAGGGGCGACTGCAACTTCATAGGTCGCAATTGCTTCATTGGCTTCACTTGCTGAGGAACCGCGTGGAGGGACAGCATTGAGAACGACAGTTGCAGTTTTCTTGGCCAGGTTTACTAGGTCAATGCTATCGCTGATTGCTCTTAAATCAAGAATTGCAGGGCGACAGGGAATCAAAATTAAGTCAGCTGCACGGATAGCTGCTAATGCTGCGGTTTCCGAGTGCGGTGCTGTATCAATAAAAACTATATCTGCCCCTGAAGTTGCGGCTGCTTCTAAAACTTTTGGCAGACGGGCAGCTTGTGCTGATACGACCGTTGGAGCTTCAACTGTTCTACTGTCCCCCCAGCCAGTAGCCGAAGCTTGTGGGTCTAAGTCGATAATCGCTGTTTCCCAACCATCAATAGTAGCAGCAACAGCAAGATGCACCGCCAGGGTTGTTTTACCTGCACCGCCTTTTCGAGAAATTATGGCGATTGTTTTCATGTAGATAAGATTACATATAACAGTGTTTACACGTTAATATATTTAAATGTTTACAAGTTGACAAGTTTATTTGTAGACAAGTTTCAAGCGTGCGACCTGGACAGGAATTTATCAGTAAGCTGAAAAATAAGCGATTAACTTGAATTAGATGTGGAATAGCTTATGAACAGTCAACCAAAATCTGTTGTGAGTGATTTAGAACAAGCCCATAGTCAGGATATTGAAACAATTACCCGTTTGTTAGCGAAGATTTCCAACCGTAGTCCATCGGAGATTAAACCTCACTTGAACACCATGCTATTGCAGCTGGTGCAACCATCAACAGAACGCCCTTTCTATGAAACTGCAACAGCATCTGAATGGGTAACAGCTTTCCGGGAATGGGCAGCAAGTCACCGCCATGATGCACCTCCCCTTTCGGACTATGCGGTTAGCCGGGAAAGTATGTATGAGGACGAGAGGCTCTAGTGGCTTATCTGCTTGACACCAATGTTCTGCTGCGGAGCGCAGACCCTAACCACCCAATGTACAACTCGGCCACCAATGCAATTTCCTTGCTGCGGAATCAGGGAGAAACGCTCTGCATCGTACCACAGAATCTCATCGAGTTTTGGAATGTGTATACCCGTCCAGCTAATAAAAATGGGCTGGGTCACACTGCCTCTGAAGCTAGGGAAGAAATCATCCGGCTGAAAGCTTTCTTTACTTTTCTGACGGATACCGCAAGCATTTACGACGAATGGGAGCGGCTTGTCATACAGTATCAGGTAGAAGGGATCAATGTCCACGATGCACGGCTGACAGCAGCTATGCTGGTGCATGGGCTGACCCATATCCTTACGTTTAATATTAGTGATTTTGCCCGTTATTCAGAAATTACTGCTATTAATCCCAGTACGATTACACCTTAAGTTACACCTATACATGGCAACTTGTATACAAGTTGCCATGTATAGGTGTTGACAAATTAGCAAGAGGTAAGAAATAACTAAGCAACAAATTTTCGCACCTTGCTCAAAAGCTAGATATATAAAGGTTTTAGGCAGCTAGTGCTGCGTAGCTTTATTGCGCGGTTGTGGCTTGCGTAGAGAAATTGGGGAATTTTGGGAGAAGGTAGAAACAGCTTTTTGCTTTTGCTGGTCGTAGAATAGTTTTAGCGCTCAGTTCGCCGTAGCGATAAAAATTTTCGCTGTAGCGATGAAAAAATTCAGAAAACAACGTAGAATTTGACTTATAATAAACGCTTCGCTAGCGAAGCGTTCGCGTCCTTGCTAGCAGTACATTTTTTATGTTTACCTTTCATCTTAAAACTGGTGAAGTAGTTCAAGTAGCTTTAGAAAACGTAGAGCAGTTTGTCAAAGAAAATCGAGACAACATTGTAGTCCGCCACAGGAAAAGACGTGGCGAACTGAGAATTGGAGGTTTGGAAGCTCAAAATGTCAGTGTTTAACAGTAAATGATGACTGTTTGGTTCTCTGCGCTACCTAAGTACTTCTCATTTTCTAAGTTCTCTAAACTATCAGCATAGAAAACGTCACATCCTCTAAATATCCGGTACTCAGTTTTTGGGTCATCTTTAGGACTAGAGATATACTCATACTCTTCACCTAGTTCCACATAAACCCAACATCCTTGATTCCCTTGAAACAAGCCGTCGATCCACTCATTGGATTGAACCTTGTTAAAGAAAGCTTTTGAGACTTTTACCCTTATCAGCATATTTATTTACCTGTTGAACTATAAAAGATAAGTAACCCTAGAGCCAAATGGCTCACTGATGGAGTTTGTCAACTCAGCTTTAGGTTTCCTTACTCCATCTAAAAGTTGTTATTGTGGTGTTCAAGCAAAAGCATCACATACAGGTGTTTACTAAAAGTGAGCAAAACAAGAATACCCTTACTAAATGGCTAGCAAGGGTATTTTTTAAGTTTCAGATATTCTAAACGCGCATCCTAGATATCCCTGGAGTGCTTAGTCTTCTTATCTGTAAGATTCGTCTAACGTTTACACAGCTTGCTTTTCAGCATTATTGAAAGCTGTAACATTCAAACATATCTAACTGAAATGAGACTTTGGGTCTATATACACAAACCAGAACCATAGTCCAGATTTACATCGTACTTTCTGAAACGCGATCGCTCCGTTGTTATGTGGGAAACTGAGATTCAATTGCCGATAAAGTTGCTTATCGGTTTCGCTGACACCAGGGGCAAACTAAACCGTTTCAGATCATTTACCGCCCAAAACCGCGATCGCTAATTTTTAGCTGCCTTCTTTCTCACTCTGATGTCGTCATACACGAGTTTCTCGATGCTGTTTTCTAGAATTGCTAATTAAGAGCGCCAAGTTTATGCTGTTAGACAAACAGAACAGTCTGCCAGTCTGACCGCCGACTATGACCAAACTCGACCGAGTGCCAGTAGCCCAACTTCCCGATCAGTACGGGATTGTTAAATCCGTCCTTTACGATCGCATTAATCGATTAGGCATCAAGCCAACCAAAATCGGCAATAAGTCTTATATCAGTGGAGAGCAGTTAGAGTTGCTTGACCAGCTAGATGCTCACATGAAAGCGGGTGGCAGCATGGCGGACTTTGCCGACCAATACGCCAGTCATGGAGGCGGTCAGTATGAGCATTTGGACTCACAGTTTGATGATGCCAGTCAGTCTGACGGTCAGTTAACAGTAACCGGACTGACCGCCAGTCAGGTCGGTCAACTACCGCAACTGATTGAAGGGTTGGTGACACGGCTAATTCCCGCTATCGTCCGCCAACTTCCGGCATTGGCTCCTGACCCAGTTGCCCATTTGAGGGCATTGGAAGAAGCTTATAAAAATGGTTGGCTACTCAGCACGAGGGAACTGGCGACTCTGCTCAAATTGTCGAGAGCTACAGTTCGGGGGTATGGTACAAAGTTTGAAGATGCTGGTTTTGTGTTTACCAGAGCAGGACAAAGGAAGGGGGGAGAAGTAGCGTGGTCAGTGGGAAAACAGAGAAAATCTAAATAGGCGTTAATTGTCAGTCGGCGAGAAATTGGGCGATCTTGTGAATCTATCGAAGGGCGTTAACACTTTTGGCAGTACGAGAGAATCAACGGGTTTGGCGTGTCACCGGAATTCTTGAGTTAGCGCCACCGCGCTGAAACCAAGTTCTATTAAGAATAAAAGCTCATGAATAGTTCAACAACTGTATTAGAAGATTATTTCGAGTTTATGTCCCCCGATGACATCCGCATTAAAGGACATCGCATTGGTATTGACAATGTGATTGATTATTACCAGCAAGGATATACACCAGAGCAAATTCGAGAACATTTCCCCTCACTTTCCTTAGAAAAGATTTACGCGACTATCACCTACTACTTGCACAACAAAGAAGATGTCGATGCATACATGGAGCGATTAAATGCTTGGCGCGACCAACGCTACGATCAATGGCGGTCTGCTGAACCATCGCCAACGATCCAGCGCTTAAGAGCAATCCGAGACTCTAGGGCTAGAGAGTAGGTAAACGAGAGTGAAAATCCGTTTTCTGCTTGATGAAAATCTGTCAAAACAAATAAAAATAGCTACTCTTCGTCTCAACCCTAGCATCGATATCTTGTGCGTGGGCGATCCAGATGCACCAGCATTCGGAACTCTAGATCCAGACATACTGCGTTATCTGGAGGGAGCGCAGCGGTTGTTGATAACGGACAACCGCAAATCAATGCCAGGGCATTTAGAATCTCATTGGTCAGAAGGTGGACACAGTTGGGGGATATTCTGGGTGCGCCCCCAGACACCGATAGGGCAGTTAGCACAAGAACTACTACTGGTTTGGGAGACGACTGAAGCAGAAGAATGGATAGATCGGGGGGATTGGATTCCGCTTTAATCTCCCACTGTCAGATACAAGCATGAGAGTCACATAACGGAATATTGAGCTATGACGACATCGAATTATAACTGTCTGGGAGGGAACACTATAGTAATAAAGATTGTTAGTTCTTTCAACGCCAGATGAATCTTTAAAGAAAGCTATAGAAACAAGCACCGATAAAGCCCTTGAATTGGGTATATCTTACTTCCAAAAAGAATACTGGAATCGAAAGTAATATTTTTGACCATTAAGACTATTTGATTGGATCAAGTAGAGATGACAGATGTGACCACCAATTTAATCCAACCCATCCATCAATAGCTCTGACATCTCCAGTTGGTCGCGGTTGCGGTTGTCGTCATAAATCTGAAGCGTATTTAGTTTTACGTGTCTGCTGAGTTTTTGGGCTTTCCGCACATTGCCATCAGTCTTTTCAAGTACAGCAGTGATAGCACTGTGACGGCAACGGTGCGGGGACATCTGTTTTTCAACCCCTGCCCGTTTAAACAAACGCTTGACTATTTTATAGATGCCATCCCCAGTTAACCTGTGACCTTCTGCATAAAAATCAACCGAAGTAAACAACGGGCGGGACGAAGACATATCACCACCCCTTGAGATCAGCCAGTCAGTAATAGCTGTCACAGTGACTTTTGGCAGATTAACTGTCTCTCGGATTTGCTTGCCCTTACCCAAAATTGATAGCTTGCCTTTAGATCCTTCAAAATGCCTTAAGTCCAAGGTGCTGACCTCATTTCGCCTCAAAGCATTGCCCCACAGCAGCAGCAACAAAGCATAGTCCCGCTTCCCCGCCAGCGTCGAGCGATCGCACTGGTGAATCACGCTCAAAAATTCCTGCTCGGTGACACCGCTAGTGTCGCGGTAAGCCTGCACTGGGATACTGTCTACATCCACAGCATAGTTGCACACACCCAGCTTTCGCCCGTAGGCAACCAGAGACTTAATTGCAGCCAGTCGGCGGTTAATCGTGTTCGGTGCTAGTCCAGCTTCATTGAGTATGGCTCTGTACTTAGTCACTACCAGCGTTGCTTTGTGGCCCTCCAGGTGTAAAAACTCCAAGATAGAATCCCGGTGAGGACGCACTCCCGTCATGCGAGTAAAAAAATCCGTGATATCTTTGCGGTAAGCCCTACGGGTTCCCTCACTGTTTTTAGATTTAAGCAGTTCCTCCAACACATCGGGGTCAGAGTCAATTACACCAGCAAAATATGTCTCAATCTTCGCAGACAGAGAATTTTCTAATTTTTCGACAAACTTCAAGTCAGTTGACTGGCTATTTTGACTCATAGACTCCCCAAGGCTGCGGTATCGAGAATGGTCGTTTCCAATACCACACACCATTATCTAGCAACGGGGGTCATAGTGTTGGGGTTCGCGCCTTTTGTCGCCAATTTGTCTACCCTTGGTTGATAAATTGTTGCTATCGCTGTGTGAAACTAAAAAACCGATGGTGATTCACCC
>NZ_JAVRBR020000054.1:0-38574 GCF_034531165.2 Dendronalium sp. ChiSLP03b
TACGCAGTTTTGCTCCAACTACAACAAAAATGGTTGATACAGTAATCTCAGTTGCACTCAACTTAATGAATCCTCAAGATTTAAAAAATTGGTTTACTAATTGCTGTTACTGTACCTCATAACACCGGGAACTGCTGTATCCTTGACCACATGTTTTTCCCAATTAACATTTATTGCTGGGATTCAATCATTTAATTGCTGCAATGAATCAATTTAAACCTTGTTATGCTTCTGGATGATTTCACTTATTTACTACTAGCTCACTCCGGAAAGTGACAGAAGAGGGATATCATCAACTACCATACTTCAGCTACTTTTTATAATTGATTGGAATAGCTGCCTTTTGCCTTTCTTTGTAAAATACCACTTCTATTGCTGAAATCGTCTCCTGTTTAAGGTAAATAGAAGACGGTTTCACAAGAGTATTTTTCGTTATAATATCACTGAAGTTTAAAAAGTTATACTTTATACTACAAAAAATACTTACGGTGATTCTTTCCCTAGTTTTTTAATTTTTTCTGTTATGGGCAGCATTTGCTGGTCATAGCTTGTGCTTTGCTGAGTTATAGCAATCATGCTCAAGAAAATAGCACTTCCTACAGCCAGAGCTAGCATAGGACGCTTAAACAGGACAAAATCTCTTATAATCCTAGCTAGAGGGCTGCTTTGACGGCGTAGTGCCGAACACATCATTATTTGTTTAAGAGTAAAAGGATCGCGGACATAATGGCCGCTGCGACAGACTACTACTCTTTCCTGGCAATACGGACAGGTAAACAAGCCAATGTAAGTCTTAATTGGTTTTGGCTTAGCATTTCTTTGGCAAATTGGGCAAGTAACATAATGATTATCAAAGGTGTGTATATTCATCTACCTCGTCCGCCTAGTCTATTTACTCGCTCTATAACAATAGCTATATTGAATTTCCCAGCAAAGCTTAGTAGATTTGCTAGTATGATATGACACTAGTACAGTAGAACAGAAATAAACATATAGTTGGAAATAAAGCAAAAGCTTATGCTCTAAGCTTTCTTTCCTTCTGCCCTTTAGGTGACGCTCGTTCCGAGGCTTGGGAACGAGCGCAGCGATGCGCTATCATCAGTCACTTGAGTCGGAAAACCCGACCAATAGTGCTGGACTCACTGCGCTGTCTTACTCCAGCATAGCTGTCTTCTTGTACTAGCCATTAATTATACATATATTGTATTTCTACTAAGGATGACTACAATGGTCGCAACACGAGTATAGCTAGATTTAGGTGAGGATGACTCCTGTTTACTGCTTGCCTATGGTATATCCATTTAGCTTACAGATACTGTGTTGTCTTGACAAAAAATAAGTCGGCATTCACTTGCGTTCTAAGGGCGATCGCTGACTACTAACTATTAATTCTCTCCCATTTAACCATTCTCCCCACAAAAATTTTGATTAGCATGATTTTTTTTAGCCAAAACTTTGTAAATCAAGTCAATTCAACGTACTTGTCTGGTTGATAAATAATGGCTCACAATGAGAAGTAACAGATAAAAATTTAAATTTTTTCTTACATTTACCCCGCCTCTCAATGACTCTCTTGCCTCCCACCGATTTGAGGAAGGTAACGGAACAACCTGCTTTTCCGACACCTTCTGTCCGCGCAACACAGTTGATTAACCGTTTTCAACTATCTCCAGAAACAGTTGTGCTGTTTTTAGCCATGTTAATTGGTGGTGGCACTGGTATGGGTGTGGTGACATTTCACTATTTAATTGAGCTGATTCACCACCTGATGCTGGAAAATTTAATGGGTGCGATTGGTGTCTGGGGTGCTTGGACTTTAGCCTGCGTTCCCAGCCTTGGTGGATTAATCGTCGGATTGATGCGCTGGCGCACTCAAGATTTTGGCCCTGGACTTTCATCTCTCATCGCTGCCTCTGAAGATACAGAAATTGAGCAACAACTACGACCAGTCACAAAAATGTTGGCCGCATCTGTTTCCTTGGGAAGTGGTGCTTCTTTGGGGCCAGAAGGCCCAAGTGTAGAAATTGGCGCAAATTTTGGCATGTTGTTGTCTCTAATACTACAAGTATCTCAAGAGCGACAGCGGTTACTTTTAGGCGCTGGCGCTGCTGCTGGATTGGCTGCTGGATTTAATGCTCCAATTGCTGGGGTATTTTTTGCTCTAGAAGTAGTGATGGGAGCTACATCTTTTGCGACTTCTGCCGTGAGTGTGGTGTTGCTAGCCGCAGTGGTGGCGGCATTAATCGCTCAAATCGGTTTGGGCGCACAACCTGCTTTTACTTTACCTGTTTACCAAGTTCGTAGTCCCCTGGAATTACCGCTTTATCTTGGCTTAGGTTTGGGGGCAAGTTTAATTTCTCTTACATATACTCAATTAATTCGGTTAGCAAAAGCCTGCTTTGCTGGGCGTGTGGCAGGTTTTGACTTTTTGGGACGAATTCCCAAGTATGTTCATCCTGTTATTGGCGGCGTGATGATTGGCACAGTAGCTTTGCAATTCCCGCAAATTTTAGGCACTGGTTATGAAACTGTGGAAGCAATGCTTCAAGATGTGGAGTTTTCACTGCTTTTGTTAGTTGAACTGCTGGTGGTGAAACTGCTGATAACTGCAATTAGTGCGGGTAGTGGTTTCGTTGGTGGTTTATTTGCACCAGCGATGTTTCTTGGTGCTTCTTTTGGAGCGGCTTACGCCAAAATTTTAGCCCTAGCAGCCCCAATAATTGGTGAACAAATGGCGGCTCCCCCAGCTTACGCAATGGTGGGTATGGCAGCAGTTTTGGCGGCTAGTGTCAGAGCACCGTTAACTGCTATTTTGATGCTATTTGAATTAACTCGTGACTACCGTATCGTTTTACCTTTAATGGCAGCGGTGGGCTTAAGTGTTTGGTTAGTAGAGCGGATGAAGCCTAACTTTAACCCCAACTCTAATCTTCAACAGATTGGTCTTGCTGAATTGAAAGACGAACAAGCAGAAATTGTACAACAAATTTTGGTAGAAGATGCCATGCTCTCTTGCCCCAAAAAACTACTTGCAACCTTAAATCTGTTAGAGGCGGCTAAAGAAATGATCCGCGATCGTTGCCGTAGTGCTTTAGTAATTGATGAAGCAGAACAATTAGTTGGTATTCTTTCTCTAGAAGATATTAACCGTGCCCTTTCCTTGTGGCGAAATCACCCAAATTCTGCAACTGAAATCCAGAGTAATTTATCCAGTCAAACTCTCATCGATATTTGTACAACTGAAATCCTTTATGCTTGGCGAGATGAACCTTTATCTGAAGCTTTAGACCGCATGACTCTGCGAGGTTTGCATCAGTTGCCAGTGGTAGCACGAGACAACCATGAACGCATTTTAGGTTTGCTAGAACGAGAGCAAATAGCATTGACATGCAACTTGGCAGTAACGCGCAAGGCACTTCATCACTATTTGCCAATGCGACCCACAAAAGATATAGTCAGTAGTCAGTAGTCAGTAAAAGAGATAAACAACTGACCCTTACGCGTGACGCTCCTTCATCGCTAACGGCAGTTGCTACTCTACCTTCGGGAACGCCAAGGGCGAACGGCAAGCCGCGCGGAGCGCGTCTAAAAGTCGAAGAACCCCACGCCAGTTCTCTCAAGTCGGCAGAGCCGCCCACGAGAATGGCTCCGCAACGCAGTGTCTCCCCAAAGCACTGCCTCACAACTAACAACTGACAAATGACCATTGACTATTTATTAAGCTGTGGCTTCTGCGATTTCAAGACCTTCTTTGTCATCTGCATCTACTTGCCTCAGACGAATATGCTTTTTCCCTAAAGTGATGAGAAACTCATCTCCTGGTTTGAGATTCATCTGTTTTGTATAAGCTGAACCTATCAGCAAGTTACCGTTCGATTGCACACTAATTCTATAGCTAGCACTGCGTCCGCCACGTCCATTAGCATTGGGCGCACTGTCCAACTGAATACCTTCGGCATCAATTAGGGCATTTAAGAATTTCATCATATTGACACGCTCTATACCATTTTTGGTAACGGTATAGTAGCCGCACTGCTTGGCTTTTTCTTCTTTGCTAAGGTTCTCTAGCTCTTTGACTTTTTTGAGCAGATCCTCCCCGACTAGGGGTTCAATTTTTTTATGTTTAGGCATCAACTTAGGTCGAAAATGAATGAATGGTTGAAGTAGTTGAATCGATTTTATTTTAGCTGACGTTGAGCAAATAGGAACAGAATCCTTTAGTTTTTATCTCAACCTAGCCAAGTATATTACACTCATAGGTAGAATTGTTGCACAGTTACCAATATTTTTAAGACAATCTATTTTAGAGAATGCTGATAACTATCTATAGTTTGTAAATTACTGCTAGACTATATTTGTTTAAGTTTTCTAAAGTAACGCTAAAACTGAAGGATGAAATGCGAAGTATGAAGGATCGAGTGAAGACTGCTCTTCCTTTAACTCTTCATCCTTTCTGAGATCAGTTGGCGAATTGGAGCATAAAACTATAAGTAAAACTGATCCCTAGTAATTAATCATTGGTCAGTGGTCAGTGGTCAATGATTAATGGTTAGTCGAAGACATAAACAACTAACAACTGACAAATAAACAAAGCTTGCCAGAATGAAACTAACTACCAGAGGACACTATAGTGTAAAGGCGTTGTTAGATTTGAGCTTACAACCAAGTTATGGTCCTGTATCTGTAAGAGCGATCGCGTTTCGCCAAGATATCCCGGCTCCTTACCTAGAGAAATTGCTAATAGAAATGCGCCGCGCTGGGTTAGTAAAATCAATTCGGGGTAGCATTGGGGGATACCAACTAGCAAAAGAGCCTGCACAAATATCTATAGGACAAATTTTAGAGGCAGTCGGCGAAACTGTTACTCATTTACATCATCACACCCCTACACCAACACAAGCTGAAGATTGGGTAACATTTACTCTTTGGCAGAGACTTAACCAAAAGCTCAAAGAAGCTTTATACAGTATTACTCTGGCAGATCTTTATTACGATGCTCGTAGCTGGCAAGCTTCCCTTGGAGAAGAAGCTAGTTTTGTTGTTTAAAAGTGGTCAGTTGTCAGTTATCAGTCGTTTTTGCATTGACTAATGACTACTAACCATTGACCACTGAGCATTGACCAATGACTAATAACATCTACATCTTAATCATTGCTGCACTTTTAGATTACTTAATTGGCGATCCTTGGGGTTGGCCTCATCCCGTGCAGTTTATGGGCTGGGTAATTTCTCGCTTCACAAAATTTTCTCTGCAATTATGTCAGCATTCTCTAACACAACGACTAGCTGGAATTGTACTAGGCATTATCTTAATCATTGGTAGTGGCTGTGTTGGCTGGCTAATAATTCAAACTGCCAAATGCTTGTATCCGCTGTTGGGAATTACCATAGAAACCATTCTTTTAGCCAGCTGTTTTGCTCTCAGGAGTTTACGAGTAGCAGCAGTAGTTGTTTTAGAACCTTTAACATCAGGAGATTTAGGGGAAGCTCGTAAGATTTTAAGTAATTATGTTGGTCGAGATACACAAAACCTTTCAGAAGCAGAAATTTTACGAGCCGTTTTAGAAACAGTTACAGAAAATGCTACTGATGGGGTTATGGCTCCACTTTTTTATTCAATTGTTGGTGGTTGTATATCAGGTGTAGGCCCAACTTCTTTAGCTTTGGCATATAAAGCTAGCAGTACTCTTGATTCAATGGTGGGCTATCGGGAAGCACCTTACACTTATTTGGGATGGTTTAGTGCCAAGTTAGAAGATTGCCTGACGTGGTTACCTTGTCGCTTAACGGTGCTGACCTTGGGGCTTTTATCGGGTAAACCTTTGTATGTGTGGCGGATGTGTAGAAGGGATGCAGTCGCTGACCCCAGCCCTAACTCTGGCTGGAGTGAGTGTGCTTATGCTGCTATTTTGGGCGTGCAGATGGGGGGTACAAATTGGTATCGTGGGGTAGCCAAACAAAAACCCCTGCTAGGAAATGCTATCTATCCCATTAATTCAACTCACATTCAAAGAGCTTTGCAACTGACAAGATATTGCTTTTTGTTGTGGTTAGGAGCAGCGATCGCTATATTCTTAATACTCCCAAACAGGTAATGATGAATATAGAGAAAAGTTAGCATTTATGAGTTAAGAATAAAAACTCCTAGCTCCTAACTCATCACTTATCACTCAGGGGTATCGGTCTGTAGCTATGTCTCCTAAAGTAGTTGAAATTCTCTCATCAGAAGACCTTCGTCGTACTGTGAATCGCCTTGCCTCTCAGATTGTTGAAAGAACGCGCGATTTATCCCAACTAGTGTTCCTCGGTGTTTATACTAGGGGCGTGCTATTGGCCGAATTGTTAGCTCGTCAGATTGAGGTACTTGAAGGTGTTGGTGTGGCGGTGGGAGCCTTGGATATTACATTCTATCGAGACGATCTCGACCAAATCGGGTTGCGGACTCCAGCGAAAACTGACATTTCTTTTGACCTTACAGGGAAAACAGTTGTGTTGGTGGATGATGTAATTTTCAAAGGACGGACAATTCGCGCTGCTTTGAATGCCGTAACAGAATATGGTAGACCAGAAGTGATTCGTTTAGCTGTATTGGTAGATAGAGGCCATAGAGAGTTACCAATTCACCCGGATTTCATTGGCAAGCAATTGCCTACTGCTAAAGAAGAAGTCGTTAAAGTTTACTTCCAAGATTGGGATGGACGAGATGCAGTCGAGTTAATTGCGGATTAGGTTTGCTGAAAGGGTCAGGGGGAGATGAAGGGACGCGATGAAGAAGTCGGAGTCTTGGATACTACTTCCTACCCTGTAGGAAGCTGCACAGAGCGCCTCATACAACTAACAACTGACAACTGTACAGACGCGATTAATGAGCCAGTGCGTTGCGGTGAATCAGCGATGCGGAGAGAAGTTGCCAGGAGGGTTTCCCTCCAAGCAAACTTCGGGGAGGGTTTCCCTCCGCAGGCGACTGTGTTAGCGCAGCGTTAGCGACGCTAACGGCAGTTCCTCTTTGGGGTAACCACCAAGACCAGACTGCCTCACCGCAGTGGCTCCCCCTTGTAGCAACTGGCATCGCGTCTGTACTAATGACTGACTTACCGCATGATTGGACTGCCATGATGATGAACTAAATACCACTTTTTGCCGAGAAGCTGAAATATATTCGTAGCCATTGATTGTGCTTCCACTCTCCTACCACCAACCACTTGTAACACATTTTCTATTAAGACTATATAGGCAATATTATCGTTCACTTCGGTAGTAATTATGTCGGCGTTAATCTCTAAGTAGGCGGTGCTTTTAAATATCTGCTCCCAAGAAATACGAATATCCTTCCAACCCCGTAGAACTTTGCGTCCAGGATGAATACAAAAACTACCAGTTCCTTGTGACCATACAGCACTCATTGCCTCAATATCTTTTTTTTCAAAAGCTCGGTAAAAAGCTGTGTTAGTGGCTAAGACTTCAGATGTCATAAGGATAATTAATTATAATCAAAGATTTATTTATTATCTTATAATTTTAAAATTCTGCATGAGATAATTTTTATTACTGTTATTAGTCCTTATTACCAAGTAGCTCGGCGCAAATAAATATAATATGTTCTGTCATTGCTTCGTCGTTCCTCCTCTCTACGAGACGCTACGCGAACGCAATGACATCTTACATTTAATTATGTCTACCTACTTAATATTTAATTCTTGTTTGTAACTGTATTAATAGTTTGTAATAACTGGTTAGTTGTATAAGGTTTGGATAAAAAAGCTTTGATGCCTATTTCATAAGCGGCATTGACTTTATCATTTGTTGCTAGTCCGCTGACAGCAATAATTTTGACATTTGGGTTAATTTTTTGCAATGTTCGGATAGTAGTAATACCGTCCATAGATGGCATTACCATATCTGTTACAACCAGAGAGATTTTATCCCGATGTTCTGCGTACAAAGCTATTGCCTCAATACCATCACTGGCTGTGATTGTTTTGTAATTATGGTTTTCTAAAGATGTTTTAGTAATATCTCTAATCGCAGCTTCGTCATCCACAACTAAAATTAACTCTCCATTGCCTTGAGGTAATTCCGGTTCGGTTTCTTCTATAGTTTCTGTTGCTTCTTGTGCTGGTAAATAAATCTTAAATTGGCTACCTCTGCCCTCTTCACTGTATACGTTAATAAAACCGCCATGGCTTTTAACGATACCAAGTACTGTTGAAAGACCAAGTCCAGTACCTTTGCCAAGTTCTTTAGTGGTAAAAAATGGCTCAAATATTCGCTCTAAGATTTCTGGTCGAATCCCAACTCCAGTATCACTAACGTTAATTACAATATAAGGGCCAACTGTAGCATCAAGATTCATTTTGGCGTAATTCTCATCAATCAAAAGGTTTTCTAAAGAAATTTTTAATTTTCCGCCATTAGGCATGGCATCTCGAGCATTGACGCAGAGATTCATTAATACTTGATGCAGTTGAGTGACATCGCCAGATACAGTCCCAAGATTTGGTGAAATTTTGGTAGAAACTTCTATTGATTTGGGGAAGGTTTCTTTGACAATTTGCTGAATTTCTCTGACTAAGTGCTTTAATTGCAAAAGAGTGCGTTCTCCTTGAACGCCACGAGTAAATGACAGTACTTGCTTGACTAAATTAGCTCCCCGTTTAGCATTAGTAATCAATATCGGCAACAATCGCCGAGAACGCTCATCAGGAATTTGTGTCTCTAAAAGTTGCGCTGTCATCAAAATGGGAGCAAGAACATTATTAAGGTCGTGGGCAATCCCACTTGCCAATGTGCCAATACTTTCTAATCGCTGAGCGCGGAGAAATTGAGCTTCCAGTTGTTTTTTTTGCGTAATATCAGTGTTAACAATCAGGATACATTGTAGTTTTTTACCGAATTGTACTAATGTCCAACGGCTTTCTATAGTGATTTCTTTATGGGATTTTGTTTTTTGATGTAGTTCTCCTTCCCACGAGCCATTTTTCATCAGTAACTGGAGAGCTTCTTGCAATTGTGATAAATTATTTTCTTGCCATAGTTCTTGCGTTTTTTTCCCAATAGCTTCCTCTTGTTTGCAACCGTACAGACGTTCAGCAGCTTTGTTCCAATATAAAATTTGCTCGTCTAAATCGCGCACAAAAATCGCATCAGTGGCAACATCGAGTAAAGCAGCTTGTTCGCGGATTTTCTGTTCTGTTTGTTTGCGCTCAATTGCGTAACGGATCGAACGCTCTAGCAAAGGCGCTCCAACTTGAGCCAGTTGATTTTTTTCTAGGTAATCTGCTGCTCCCGCTTTCATCGCCTCTAGGTCAATTTCCCTGTCTCCTTGACCTGTTAGTAAAATTATGGGGGCAGAACATCCATCAGCGATCGCTTCGCGTAATAGTTCTAGTCCGTTGTGTATTCCTAAACGGTAGTCTACAAGATATATATCATGGTTTTTATGAGCGATCGCTGCTTTGGCAGCTGCATAATTATCTATCCATTCCAACTCACAGCTAGCTACCTGAAATTCACCAAACCAATTACTAGTTAAAATATAATCATCTTCATCATCATCAACTAGAAGAACTCTGATGCGGCTGTTGTCCATTTCTGCCTCCCACTGCTTCTAGCGGCAACTCCACAATTTCAAACCAATACTTTCCTACGGCTTGCATCACTTCAACTAAGGAGTCAAACGTTACTGGCTTGATGATGAAGGAATTTGCACCTAAATCGTAGGTATAATAAATATCTTCTTCTGCACTTGAGGTTGTTAAAACTACCACAGGAATTTGCCGCAGGTACGGGTCGGTTTTAATATCTCTTAGCACCTCCAGACCGTCTTTTTTAGGCATATTCAAATCTAACAAAATTAAACCAGGACGTGGAGCATTGCTTTTTTCTGTATACTGACCGCGGTTATACAGATAATCCATCAACTCTTCACCATTCTTGACAATATACAGTTCGATTGACAATTGACTTTCTGCCAATGCCTCACGCACTAACATGCTGTCTTCTTCATCATCATCAGCCATTAAGATTGTGACGGTTGATTGCCGACCATTCACTCTAAATTGTCTCCTTTAGACTGGTTATTAGTATCAATTAAGTAGATTGACATAATTAAATGTAAAACACCAACTAGAGAAACTCCTTGCTTTTAACACTTTTCCTTCTGTCTTGAAAATAGGGACTGGGAACTAGAAAGAGATATTTTCATGCCTTCGTTGTGGATTATTTGCCTATGCGTGTCTGTCTTGAAAATAGGGAGTAGGGAGGAGCCACAGCGTTGCGCGTGTTCATCGCGTTATGGGCAAAACGCCTTCCCACAGGATAGCAAGTGGCATTGGGGAGTAGGGAATAAGGTGAATTTTTACCTTGTCTGTCCGAAGTTCGCAAGGAGGTTTTCCTCTGGGTGACTTCTCTTCTTGTCCCTTTTTCATGCATGGCGGCGAAAATTTTGTCATTGGCACTGCCTTCTACTTAATTATGAAATAGCCACGAATTGCTGGGCATAGTTGTACAATAAACCCTATTTTAGGGTCTTGTAGTAATCCCTCTCCAGTAAGAAAAATTATGAATGGGAATTAACTGCCAATATGACAATAAATTTTGCTCCTTGCCCTGGTTTGCTTTGTGCAGTTATACTCCCATGATGACGTTCGACAATTTTTCGGCAGATAGCTAAGCCGATGCCTGTACCTTCGTATTCTTGGCGACCATGTAATCGTTGAAAAATATTGAAGATGCGATCGATATACTTTTCCTCAAAACCAATACCATTATCTTCTACAACTATTTCACACATTTCGGAACCGACAGCAACTTTATCTGATTGATGGTTTAAAAGTTGGCCATAAATTTTGACAATAGGTGGTACTTGTTGGCGGTGGAATTTTAGGGCATTGCCGATTAAATTTTGCAGTAATTGCCTCATCTGTAAAGGATCGGCTTTAATTGTAGGTAACTCACTTATCTCTACACGTCCCCCACTTTGCTGAATACGCACTTCTAAATCGGACAATACCTCTTGGGCAATCTCTGCCAAATTGATTAACACAAAAGGTTGTGTCCTAGTGGTGACACGCGAAAGTGTCAATAAGTCTTCTATCAAATTCTGCATCCTCAAGGTTGCATTCTGCATCCGTTCTAGATAATCACGTCCCTGTTCGTTTAAGGAGTCGCCACAGGTGGTTTTGAGTCGTTCGCCGAAGGTCTTAATTTTCCGCAGTGGTTCTTGTAAATCGTGGGAGGCGATGAAGGCAAATTGTTGCAGTTCTTCATTAGAACGGGCGAGTTCTTGCCGCTGTCGAGTTTCTTTTTCTAGGATCAGGCTCTGAGCTAGGGCAATACCTATTTGATCTGCCAGTTGTTGCAAAAGATCGATTTCCCAGTTTGTCCACTGGCGGGAATGAGCGCACTGATGGGCAATCAGCAGCCCCCAAAGTTGATTTTTTAAGAAAATCGGCACAACAAGGTTAGCTTTAACGCCGAATTGTCGTAGTAATTCGATGTGGCAAGGTTGGATATTAGCTTGTTCGATGTCGGCAATAGAGCTAATTCGCCCCTGACGGTATTGCTCGATGTAATCTTCTCCAAAGCAAGGGTCTGTAATCAACTGTCCGACGAAGACGGGTAAATCGGGAACTACAGCTTCTTTGAGTACCATGAAAGAGTAATTAGATTTCAGCCGCAAGATTAATACACGGTCTGCTTGCAGTACTTTTTGTACCTCTGTGACACTGGTTTGGAGAATTTCATCGATTTGTAAAGATTGGCGAATCTTCAGAGTGATATCGGCAAATAGTTGCGATCGCAAATTTTGGCGTTCTAGTTCTGCGTGTGCTTGCTTGCGATGGCTAATGTCCATCATCGCGCCAATCATCCGCAGTGGTTTGCCTGTATGATCGCGAACAACATAACTGCGATCGAAAATGTCGGCATAAGAACCGTCACTGCGGCGAAAACGATATTCGCTCGACCAAAATTGTTCAGCGTTAGCGATCGCACGATTGATGTCAGACATGATTCTCTGCACATCGTCTGGATGTATGTGTTCACACCACCAGTTGAAAGCGAAATTTATTTCCTCGACTGAGTAACCAAACAATGTCTGTACAGATTGATTCCACCACACTTTATTAGTCAGCAAATCCCAGTCCCACAAAGCATCATTGGTAGCACGGGCAACTATCTGGAAACGCTCTTCACTTTGACGTAGTTGTTCTTCTGCTAGTTTGCGCTCAGTCACATCTGTATGAGAACCTGTCATCCGCACTACATTGCCATCTGCATCCCACACTGCCTGACCGCGATCTAAAATCCACTTGTATGTGTTATTTTTACACCAAACTCGATGCTCACTGATGTAAAACGGTGTTTTCTTGGCAAAGTGGTCAGCAATTGCTTGCGTTACCGAACCAATATCATCTGCATGTATCCTTGTCAGCCATTGATCCAAATTGTTAGAAATCTCGTTGTCTTCGTAACCGAGCATTTCCTTCCAACGCGTTGAAAAAAACACTTCATTCGTTCTTAGGTTCCAGTCCCAGATGCCATCATTGTTACCCCGCACAGCCAATAAAGCACGTTCTTCACTTTTTTTGAGTGCATCTTCAACTCGTTGGCGCTCAATAGCTGTTGCCAGCACATTAGCAATAGCTTGGAGAAAAGAAATATCATCTTTGGTGAAGGTGTGTTTAGTGATGGTGTGTGCCCCTAGGACTCCAAAAGGATGCTCTTTGCCATGAATAACAACGCTGATACCACTGATTACTTGATGGTGATGCAGCAGTGGTGGTCCATTAAATCGCGTTTCTGTGCGAAGATTGCTGACAATCACTGGACCTTGAGAAAACAAGGTGTAGCCAGCTTGCGAATCCATACCAGTGCTGACAGTTGCTTGTCCCACAAGCCCAGGTTGCCAACCTACTCCTGCTCGCAGTAGTAATGCATTACCATCTGGCAGTAGCTCCAAAACTTTGCAATATTCAACCTTCAGGCATTGGGCAATGAGTTTTACACATGAGTTCATTAGTGTAGTCAAATCTGTACCAGCCAGTGCCATTTGACTGAGTTCTGCTACTAGCCGCTGTTGGTTTGCATGAATTTCCAACGCTTCCTCTGCTTGCTTGCGCTTGGTAATATCCATGTCTACCCCAGATATTCGCACAGCCAAGCCAGAGGCATCATGAAAGACTACTCCTTTGCTGGCTAGCCAACGAATGCTGCCATCGGGTAAAACAACTCGAAATTCGATGTCATAGTCTGTTCCTTCGCGAATCGCCTTCTGATTCATGCGTTTGACAAAATCACGCTCTTGAGGATGAACGCAGTTAATCAATGCTGCATAGGTGCGATCGTAAGTGCCTTTTTCTAAACCGTAAAGTGCTTCTAGGTTATCCGAGCAAGTAATTTCGTGGGTCTGGAGATCCCAGTTCCAGATGCCCATGTGGGCTGCCTCCAATGCCATCCTCAGTTGGGTCTCCCGCAGTTGCGCTTGCTCAGTTTGCTGGCGCAATTGCTGCATTGTGCGATTAGCTTCTAAAAGACGGCGTACCCTTTGAGACAATACCGATCCATGAATTGGTTTAGTAATAAAATCAGTTGCACCCACAGCAAAAGCTCGCTCTACAGATGCTTGATCGTAAAGAGCCGTAATCATTAACACGGGTACTCTTTCAGCAATGGGGAGTGCTTGCAATTTAGCGCAGCAAGTAAACCCATCCATCATCGGCATCATAGCATCTAACAGCACTATATTTGGGTGTAGGCGATTGTAGGTAGTAAGTGCTTCGTAACCGTTACTCGCTTCTACTACCTGATATCCTGCTTGTTTCATCAACTCGCATAGATGCATTCTTGTCAAATCGTCATCGTCTACAACCAGAATCAGGGCAGAATCTTTCTGAGTCATGAGTCAAGATTCAAGAGACGTTAATTCATAGTCTAAGAAAAGATAAGGGATGAAGAATAAAGGATGAAGAATGAAGGATGAAAACTTAATCTTTTATAGTGGTTCTCAGTTGAGTGCAACACGCTCTTGATTGGGGAATCAGCAGGAGCCAGTTGGTTGCGGGGGTTCCCATGGCAGTTCTTACCCTAGTCTGCGGCAAGCCGCTTTGTGTCTACGGGAATGCTAAGAGCGAACAAGTCGGCTTTGCCGACGGCAGTTACTTCAACGGAGGTAACCTCACGCCAGTTCTCTCAAGTCGGCAGAGCCTTGACACTCGTTCGCGTAGCGTCTCCCCTTGGGAGAAGACTCGCGCTTCGCTGCGCTAACGGCAGTCGCTCATGGGGGAAACCACGCCAGATGCTCCACTTGGGGAGACCCCAAGACCGCGCTGCCTTACCACGAGACTGCCTCCTCGTCGTGCAAACTGGCGTTCAGGAGTCATATTGAAGAACTGTATGCAAAAGTCTCAATAATTCCTGCACTGTATAAGGTTTAGGCAAAAAGGCTATGTACCCAGATGCTTGATTAATTGGTATCTGCTCGCTTGTTGCTAATCCGCTGACAGCAATTATCGGTAGTTGCGGATTTATATTTTGTAATGCACAAATAGTCGTTGCTCCATCCATATTCGGCACGATCGTATCGATAATCGCTGCGCTAATTTTATCTTGATGTTGAGCGTAAATTGCCATTGCTTCCACGCCATCGCTAGCATTAATCGTTTTGTAATTATGATTTTCCAGAGAGGTGGTTATCTCTCGAATAGCAGCTTCGTCATCGACTACTAAAATCCATTCACCATATCCGGTTGGCATTTCTATATTCTCTAATGACTGGTTTGTATCTGTATGCACAGCTGGCAGATATACCTTAAATTTTGTGCCTTTACCTACGCAACTTGACACTGTGATAAAACCACCATGCCCTTTAATAATTCCCAGTACTGTTGACAGTCCTAGTCCTGTACCATTACTAAATTGTTTAGTGGTAAAAAATGGTTCAAAAATTTTATCTAATAATTCATTTTTAATGCCTAATCCTGTATCACTGATAGTCAGAACGATGTAAGTTCCAACTTGGGCATCAAGATGCATGATTGTATAGTTTTTATCAATAAAAATATTCTCTGCCGTGATTGACAAGTTCCCACCATCTGGCATAGCATCACGAGCATTGAGGCACAAGTTCATGAGTACTTGATGCAATTGGGTACTATCACCGCAAACAGAAAACAAGTCTGTCTGGATTTCTGTAGTAATGACAATTGTTTTGGGGAATGTTTGTTGGACGATTTGCTGCATTTCTAAAATCAAATGCTTTATTTGAAGCACTGTGCGATCGCCTTCGATTCCCCGCACAAAGGATAACACTTGTTTGACTAAGTTCGCACCACGTTTGGCGTTGCTTTCTACGATTGAAAGTATCTGCTGAGTATTGCGATCGCTGCATTTATTTTTGAGCAATTGCACTGACATGACAATTGGTGACAACACATTATTTAAATCGTGAGCAATACCACTGGCAAGAGTACCAATACTCTCCATTCGTTGAGTGCGGAGAAATTGCTTTTCCAGTTGTTTTTTCTGGGTAATATCTGTGTCAACAACTAATATCGATTTGGCTTGAGAATGCTCATCAAGTACCAGTGTCCAGCGACTTTCAACTGTGATTTCTGTCCTAGATTTGCTAATTTTTTGCAATTCTCCTCGCCAAGAGCCATTTTTTAAGACGCTGTTGTAAATTTCTCGGTACTGCGGCAAGGCTTTGCTGTAGAATAGCTGATTGGCATTTTTATTTATAGCTTCTTCTGCCTTCCAGCCGTAAATATTCTCGGCACTTTTATTCCAAAATAAAATTTTGTTGGACAAATCTTGCACGACAATTGCATCTGTAGTGATATCCAGCAATGCCGCTTGTTCGCGGATCTGATGTTCTGCTTGCTTGCGTTGACTTATATCTTCAACTATATAAGCAAATTTTGGATGCTTACTAGAGCTAATTGCGATCGGCGAGACTGTTGCCGATAGCCATATTTGTCCTTGGGGAGTATCGAAAGAATATTCAAACCTAACAGGTGATTGGGTACGTTCTGCCTGACGGTAATAATGAATCCACTGGCTCAAATGCTTGTCTGTCGCACCCATTTCTCGCGCTAGGCGATTTTGCATTGCTTCTGGAGTGAGTCCAAAAAATTTAGCTGTAGCAAGGTTATCAGCAATATGCAATATGTCATTATCCACCAATTCCACGATTCCCATCATCATCGGCGCACTGTTGAAGAAACTGTGGAGAATACACTCGCTTTGGTGTAGTGCTTCTTGTGTCTGCTTATACTCTGTTTTGATGCTTGCTAGCTCCCCTAAATTTCGCCGGATCTCTAGTTGTCTAACTACCAAACGGCTAATCGATTGCAGTGCTTCCACTTGCTTTTGACTGATTTGGCGTGGTGTGCGGTCTATCACACACAGCGTACCGATCGCTTGCCCTCCTGGTACTATCAAAGGTACGCCAACATAAAATCTCGCGTAAGGTTCTGAGGTGACTATTATTTCTTTTGCAAACCGTTCGTCGGCCAAGATGTCGGGAACAATCAAAGTCTTTTTTTGCTGGATACAAAATCGACACAACGCTAGATCTACGGGTATTTCCTGGATATCCAACCCTACTTTGGCTTTGAACCAATGACGGTTAGCGTCAATCAAATTAATCAAGGCTATTGGTGTGTCACACATCTGCGCGGCTAAGGACACCAAATCGTCGAATGCTTGTTCCGGCGCAGTGTCGAGAATTTGATACTTATGGAGAGCCTCAAGCCTTGCTGCTTCATGGTTACACACTGAAGATTGCATCAAATTTTTCCTACGATTAGTGAATTACAAATTACCCTCGTGTTGCTCACAGTTATTTAAATGTATGAAGCAGGGAAGGTATAAGAGTGAGGTACATGCGATGAGTCTGGTTTTAAATACCATACACATCTACCATATTGGTAGCTCAAATGAGAAATTTGCTCCCCGGTCAATCAAGCCTTCTTAGCACTTACCTGAATGAAGTTACTCTCAAAATTATTTAAAAGTATTAAGAAAAAACTTGTAAAATGTTTTCATTATATCGCTATTATATGGTAACTACTCCTAATCGTCATTACAAAATTTACTATTAGTGTCCAACCTATTTGGAATTGATTTGTGCTACAGCAATCCTAAATCATTCGTGAAAAATAAGATACCCAACTTCTTTGAAAAGTCGGGTATTTATGGCTTTCAATTCTAACAAATCAAATAGGACTGCTATTGTAGTAGTTTCACCAATAGAGTTGCCATTCACCATCGTAATAGATTCCATGTCCTTGTAACGTAATTCTCTCATCATCCATATAAACTTGCTCAACAGGTGCAATTTGATGAAGTGAATGACCAGAGTGGATGACAATTTTGCCAGTTTCGTAGGCATGGAAAGTTTGCTTTCTGGAACTTTGCATCTCTTCTACTTGCGTAACAAGGCCTCGATTATAGGCATCGACAAATTCCTCATACTTTAAATGCCAAACATTCAAGCCACCGCCACAGTGAGGAAGTTTAATCGGCAATGTAAATGAAATCGAACGAGTAAAATCAACTTTATTCACGTCCTGCCATTTAAGATTTTGATATTGCAAATCAAAGTGAACTGATGCTGTTGGCTTAGTAAAGATTGCTGGAAATTGCCAAATATGAAATCCTGGAATAGCAAAACTTTCTGTATATTTAGTTGATGCTTTTAAATTTTGCTCAATAGCATCTTGAATTAGTTGATAAAGCCAACTAAAATTTTGCTGGAGAATTAGATTATATTTTTTTGCTCTCTGATAATAATCATTATTTATATCAGCTAGTTCCGAAAAATCGAGATAGCTGGCTGCTCCTAAAGTGAAAAAATTAGCTTTTCCTCTTTGAATCCAAAACTGCTTTAGGTCATGAATACCAGCCCAAACTTTTTCACACTGTGCTTTTGTCAAAATTTCTGCTACGAGAATTTCTTCTGTGAAAATTTCTTGAGGCTGACTGGGATAAATACTCTTTGATTGCACAGAAAATACTCTGGCATCATTCTCCGCAGCATCGCCATTCATTAGCAGTGCCAATAATGAATCGGTAATCTGACCATCAGCTCTTTTATCGTAGCCGTCATATCCTGGCATGGGATTGACTTCCAGACACCAGAATTGGTTATCATCAGTCACTTTAAAATCCCACCCAGCAAACTTTAACCCAAAGGCAGCAGTGGCATCAACAATTTGCTGGCATAAAGACTCAGGTAATTGAAAAGCTGCATAATCGGCATCTTCAAATGACTGGCGGTAGTCAACTTCCAAGCAGCGAATCAACTCAGCATGAATGCTATTACCGACTACATGCGCCCGAACATCTACACCAGCAATATATCTTTGTAAATGCACAGGCCCTTGAGAGGGGTGAAAGTCGATAAATTCTTCTGGTTGTACTAGCCGACTGTCAGCGCGAATACCAGATGTAGTCTTGACAATTGTTGTTGATTCGGCGGCAAAAGCAGCTAACTTTTCGGCATTAGAACTGGTAATACTGGCTGGAACTTGGAAACCAGAGTATTGCAAGCAATACTCGTGCAGTGGCTTAGAGAAGTTGTCAGAACGACCACCAGGACGATTAATAACTGTGCCTGGAATATATTCTAGCCATGCAGTTAGAGCTGTCATTAAACCGCGCCAACGCATTGCTAAGCTAAAATCAGATTGCACAGATGAAAGGTCGATAATGCGGCAATAGTAGGAACCTTGGGGATCGAGTTTGTATTTTTCTCCTGCAACCCTGATGTAACTACATCCATCGTCAGGGAGGGTTAAGTGCCAGTCTCCTTCCAGAACTACAGCTCGCAGGTTGATTGCTTGTATTTGGATACCACGCCGAGTAGCTTGGGATACGAAATGACAGAAAGTGCGATCTGAGTCAAGTCCAATTGCGTAAATCATGGGAAGAAAGCCTTAATAAGTGCTGGTGCTAAGAAATGCCAGACAAACTGTACTTGTTGCATTGATGGAAATGGATTGACGCGAAATAGAGTAGAATTCTCTAAATTGGGGGAAATGCTCCAGATAACAACTCCAAATGTCATTTCCAGCCGTTGAATTATGGAGATACTTTGGCGTTCAAGTTGTAAATGCTCTAATGGTGCTGTTGTGCAACGCCAAGCTTGCTCGCCCAAAACAACAACCATCTCGTAAGCTGGGTCAGAATCTGAGTAATGAGCGCGATAAGGCCCTTCACCTTCAGGAATTTCTGGCCACGGGGTATCTATAAATGTTGTCAGATCCTGCACATTCCATTGTTGGTTCACAAGTTCCTGGGGTGGGGCGGGGGGATACAATGAGAAAACTTCCATACCCTTGGGACTCAAACCGGCTCTGTGTGAAGTGAGAACTGAGGAATTTGCTGCACGTCCCCAAGCACTGAAGGGAGTGGGGCGATTGATAACAGTTGATTTCATGAGTGCAGCCGCCGCCCATAAAGTTGCCAGACACTCACCATACTGAAATGAAGTATCGAAGTCTTCACGAATAGTAGATGGTGCTGGCATCCGCAGTAGAACAGGAATGTCAGGAGTCACAATTGCACATCCAGAATCAATGCTAACTGTGAACAACTGTGCTGCTTTGCATACATCGAGAATTTCGGCAACAAATCCTTTTTGTTTGGCGAAATTGACAATTTCAATGGCGAAACGATCGCCGCGATCGCCAACAATAATCAAATCCATATATAATTCCTATTTAATCTCGTGAAATTGTTTAGAGACGCGCCATGACGCGTCTCTACTATTTATCTAATCTGCGTTCCTTTAAAAAGGACATTGGATGGCACAGTGTTCAGTGGCTGATTCAGGATCGGTTGGTTGTCGCGGATCAAAGGATCGGGATTGCTGACTTTGTTGAATAAACCTGCTTCAGGGCAAGCATCACAAGCATCTTTGCCTTTGTCAGAAGCATCCTTTCCTTTATCAGAAGATTCTTTACCCGTACCACCGTCATTACCTTGTAGGATAACCGGAGATATTTTTATCCTGTTCAAATTTTGCAGAGTATCACGTCTGGCATCTGCCGTGATGAATGGCTGAACTTTTTGGCTAGAAGCAACTACACCAAGTTGTGTAGCTGACTGTGCAACAGCCCCACCTACCGCCGAAAGCAATACGGTAGGAACAGTAAGACTCAGCATTAGCAATAAACGACTAGATAAAGCAGATTTGAGATTCATAAGTAATCTATCCTTAGGTTGTTTCCAAATTGACCGACAACGTCAGAGAATAATTGCGTTGTCATAACTCTCCATAGGTCAGCTGGCTTGGTTTTATGCACGTGATAAAATGAACAACCCTATAGACACAGAAATTAATGCTGAAAGTCTCTATTTTTAGGCTTTATATCAAGCAATTATAAAGACGTAGAGTCAGCGTTGAATCAACTGATATCTCGCAAACAACTGTTAATTGCTTATCTCGTAAATATGAGCAGTGAAATAGGAAATAAAAATCGGTATTAATTACTGTAGGCTGCCAACAGCTTTTCTAAAATTTTATTCCCTGGAATAAATAAAATTTTTTTAATGCTAGATGATTCAAGCCGGAATCATCTGGTTAAAGAATGTACTTATTAGTAAATAAGAAAATCAAAATTTGAGGAGATCGAATTTGATGTCACTACAACAGGTTAATGCTTTTTATGAAGTTTTGATATCAGATCAAGCTATTTACGAACAATATTTGAAGAAGTGTTGTCGTCGAGGATTTTTCGGCAGCTGCCATTGGGATAAAACTAAAATTGTCAATTTTGCTACTACTATTGGCTACAAATTCACTGAAGATGAGCTAGCTCAAGTATTGTTTGAAGACGAGGCGAGCTTTTGTGATAGTTCGCTGAACTTGGCAGCACACGGGCAATTATCTTAAAAATATAGCGGTTCTCAGTTGAGTGCAATACGCCCTTGATTGCGAAGTCAGGAGTCAAGAGCCAGGGTAATTATATATCCTGGCTCTTGTCTGCTTTAAGTTGGGTATATTTCATTTCACCCGATGATAGGTCGAGAAAGGAGAAAATGAAAATACTTTTTTAAACCTTGTACGAATTCAGGTAGGAAAAGTAAGAAAAGTAGGAAAAGTAGGATATTTTGTAAAATTATTTACTTTACAGTTAATATGCTGTAAGCTGCTGTGTTGTTAGTTTGCAAGAGCTAAAAGTGATTATAACTGCGATCGCTCAGCAGCTTAGTACAATTCAAAACGCTGACCGAATTTACGTACTCCAATCATGATGCGACAGTTGTTTAAACAGGTATTAGGAAGAGATTTATTGAATTACAGCAGAATTCACAAGTAAAACACATGCTTTCTGCTTAGCTTTGACACTTAGATTGTGTACTTCACCAATTTTAAAACTGCTGTAATTATTTGTAGTTATTCTAATATCAACAACAGAGTTAACAGTTAATATCAAAAAAACTACTTTTCTTACGTTTCCTACTTTTCTTACTTTTATCTAAAAACTGTTTTATATGTATGTTGAAATTGAATTTAAATTTTATAAATTCTTCATATAATTTGCTTTAAAAAAGTTGTATTGTAATAAACATAGTGAATTTTAAAGACCTGACCAGCATCGTCATATACATTAGTTGACTAGCAATTTAGAACAATGTAGTGTACTTAAAAGCCGGTGTATACTAGTTGTTTAGAGTAGCTGTAAAATTTTTGTAATCTGAAAGTATTGGTTAGGTAAATGAAGTAATTTCACTATTACAATTATAGTAGTTTGGAAAGTTCTGGCAGCGCAACTAGTGGTTTGGTAAAGTTCTGACAGTACAGCCTAATACTGCTATCCTGTGGAAAATATACTTTTCACTATTTCTATATACTCTGTTTTAGACAGTGTGTAAGAATCTAATAGCATAGGAAAGATTGTTTAAATTCTAAATTTAAATGGAAGGGTTTAGGAAAACCCTTACAACATTTCCTAGATGCTGTGAAAAGTTGTGTGGTAAGTTGCTCCTTAAGTTCTGAGCAAAGGATTCCTTTGCTCAAACTTTTATTCATATCCACAAATAAACTTAAAATTTAAAATTCTTATTGTCTCCTCTATCGACCTATCATCGAATGAAATGATTGGTCGATTTCTGTTAATGAATACAATGAATACTAGGGTGGCGATCGCCAGGGTCATTTAAGCATTTTTCTCTTAGCCTGCTCCATGCAGTTGCTCTACTTGAGAGGATATTTGCACAATTTTATAATATGACAGTTGTTTTAATTTGGTTACCGATCAAAGCAACTGGGTGCTTTCGGTTTAAATGTCTTAAATGTCTAATTAGTTGTTTAATTGTCTAACCAAGTTTTAATACTCTCTTTACATAAGAATTACTAATTTCCAATCGTGAATTAATTTTATTTTATTAAAAATGAGTCAAAGCCTTTTCAATTAATGAGCGGCTACAAAATTTTTATACAATCCCATTTTTTCTGCTTTTTTGTATTTTGTTACTGCTTTTCAACTTTTGAAGCGTTGTAACTGCGCCAAATTCTTTGTGCGCGATCGCACTTAGGCAAGCTTCACTTAATTGAATTTTTATGTCAGCAACATAGCAAGTTACAGCATACTAACTATTTTGTAAAATTATTTACAAAAATAAACTACTTTTATTACTTAACTTACTTTTCCTACTTTTCCTACTTTTCTTACTTTAAATTTATCCAAGGTTTGATGCTGTAAAGCCTACGAATTCAAATTGCAAGCAAATGCTGTCACCTTGAGCAGCTATAAATGGTTTTCTTCCTAAGTCAAGAAATTAAGGTAACTTGTAAAACTAGTATTTAGTCAAAGTTACCGTATGATAACTTACCGAATGACATTTTTCTCTTGCTTCTGATATCCTAAATTAGTGTTTATTGATACTAGAAATAAAGGAATACGAGAAAGGTCATCCTACGTATAAAATAGAAAAAATCTCACCCCATCCTACGCGGACACTTCTCTGTTTATGATTGGGTGAGGTTTTTATATTATGTCCTTTCAAATAACCATCATTGCGATCGTGCCCCTCGGTGAAGCAAGCTACGCGAAGCGTTTCATTGAGGCAGCTTCTCGTAGAGAAGGGAAGCAATTCCAAAAACCTTGCGACTGTGTCGTTTCACTTCGTTCCACTTGCTTCGGACATATTAAGGGCGATTTGCCAGATATCATAGTTTAGATGTTGATAGTGCATAGATGAAATACTCTTACACCGACTGCAAACATTACGGTATAGGTTTGTTAGTCGTTGCTGATAACCAAAAAATATTAAATTCTGCCTAACAGTTGACTACTAGTTGATAAAAAGTGTCATTATATGCAACAGTAAAATCTATGACATACCGTCAAACCAAACTGTAGACAGTAGTTTGAAATGTTCTACTTACCACCTTTTTCAGTATTTTTAGGAAAAAAAATGATAAAGTTTCGCTATATATGTTTAACTGTTGCAACTGCGGCAATAGTATCCCTGAGTGCCTGTAATAATACGCCGACAGCAGAAAATCCCTCCGCGCCAGCTGCTAACTCCAATCCTCAAGTTACAGAGGCAGCTAGTAGCAGCACTCACAGCGGTCATGGTGGTAAAGCGAAAGTTAATATTAACAGTGCTATCTTGTCAGAGTTAGATAAGTTTGAAGCCAAGCTAGGAATCCCGGCTTTATCGAACAAAATTCAGGCGAATCGTCCCTACGCCAATCCAGAAGCTTTAGTTACTAAAAAAGTTATTACTCAAGAACAGTTCGATCAAATTAAAGACCAAGTTACTACTCAGGAAGTGGTACTCACAGGTGAAGCTAAAGATGTTGACTACATGACTAAATTGGGCTTAATGAAAGGGCATCTTTTAGTAGCACAAGAACTACTAGATAAAAATCAGCCCAAGCAGGCAGAACCTCATATTGGGCATCCAGTTGAAGAGATTTACGTTGATGTAGAAGACCAACTTAATGAGCGCAAAGTTAAAGAATTTAAGACGACTTTGGTAAGTTTGCAAGATTTAGTAAAATCCAAACCCAAAGATGCCAAAGTCAAAACTGATTTTACCTCTTCAGTGCAATCAGTTGATGGAGCGATCGCAGCTTTGCCAGAAGCTCAACGCTCGAAACCTGGATTTGTGCTACAGGTAATTAATGGGTTACTGGATGCTGCTAACTCAGAATATGGTGCAGCGATCGCAGATGGCAAAATATCCGCAGCAATTGAGTATCAAGATTCACGTGGCTTTGTCACCTACGCCAATGATTTATACAAAGGGATTTCAAGCCAAGTAGCTAAACAAGATACCCAAGCAAACAAAGCAATTGAAACTAGTTTTACTGAACTACTCAAAGTTTGGCCCAGCGTCATTCCACCAAGCACACCAGTAAAAAATCCTGATGACGTTACTAAGCTGGTGAAAACCATTGAAGAAAACTCTCAAAAAGTGGTTGATAAATCTAGCGCTCAAGCCCAACGTTAGCACTTTGAACTTAATGGGAAGTAAAGAGTAAGGAGTTTAAAATAAGTGAGGAAATAGTTAGGAGTTAAAAGTTATGAATTTTTAACTTCTAACTCCGATCTCATTGCGCTTTATTTGTAACTTGAGTTGATAACTGATGCAAGAGCTTGACCATCACAAGACCATTGACCTACTGAACGCCATTATGGAATTTGAACTAGCAGGAGTAGTGCGATATACACATTATTCCTTGATGGTGACTGGTCCTAATCGCATTCCGATTGTAGATTTCTTCAAGGCGCAGGCGAGTGAATCTCTGCTTCATGCCCAACAAGTAGGAGAAATTCTTACAGGTTTGGATGGGCATCCCTCTCTAAAAATCGCTCCAATGGAAGAAACCTACAAGCATACAGTCAAGGATATCTTGGCAGAAAGCTTATCTCATGAAAAGAAAGCGCTGGATCTGTATAAAAGTCTGCTAGAAACTGTCAGCGATGCCAGCATCTATCTTGAAGAATTCGCCCGTGGCATGATTGGTCAAGAAGAGATGCATAATCTCGAATTGAAAAAGATGCTACGCGATTTTAGCTAAGAGTCAATAGTCAAGAGAAGCCAGCGCTACGGAGGAAAACCCATCCGCAAGCGACTGGCTTTCAACAGTCAATAGTTAATAATTTGAACTTAGGACTGTTGACTTTGTACTATTGATTTTGGACTGTTGACTTGCGACTGTTGACTTTGGGACTAGAGATAATGGATTTTAGTATTGCTTTACCTACTTTTGTAATTACACTCCGAGAAGGAGTGGAAGCGGCGCTTGTTGTGGGAATTGTCCTGGCTTTGTTAAAAAAAGCCAAACAATCGCGGCTCAATCCTTGGGTATATGCTGGGATCGGCGTTGGTATTGCTGTCAGTGCGCTGGTGGGTGTGTTATTCAGTGCAGCGACGCAAGCACTAGGCAAAGCTTATCCGCAATACGCGGGAGTGATTGAACCAGCGTTAGAAGGTTTGTTTAGTGTATTAGCGATCGCTATGCTCAGCTGGATGCTAATCTGGATGACTAAACAAGCCAGATTTATGAAAGCGCAAGTCGAAGGAGCTGTTAACAGCGCCTTGACACAAAACGGCAATGCAGGATGGGGTATTTTTAGTTTAATTTTTATAGCTGTCCTGCGTGAAGGATTTGAAACCGTTCTGTTTATTGCTGGTAGTTTTCAACAGGGATTATTTCCCACTATTGGCGCTGTAGGCGGTTTGCTAGTAGCAGCGGCAATAGGTGTGCTTTTATTTAAATGGGGTGTCAAAATCAACATCCGTGTGTTTTTCCAAGCGATGGGTGTTTTACTAGTGTTGATTGTTGCTGGATTAGTGGTAACGGCACTGCAACGTTTTGACGAAGCCTTTGCCAGTGTAGCTCTCAGCAACCGCGCCTCACAAAACCTGTGTTTTTATTACGAACACTTTACCAAAGTCCACTCTTGCATTTTGGGGCCTATGGTTTGGAATACTTCCAATATCTTGCCCGACGAAAAGTTCCCCGGTATTATTTTCAAAGCTTTGTTTGGCTACAGAGAAAATCTTTATGTTGTACAAGCAGTTGGATATGTAGTATTTCTAATTACCGTCGGCGGTCTATATTTTCGCAGTCTTGGTGGTGGTTCTCCTCAAGCTTTAAAGAATACCCCAGCTAATCAAAAATCAATTAGTACTGCCAAGGAATAAGAGCAACAATTGTTAAAAGGCAGACGAAACAATCTAAATAGAATCAGTTGGTTAAATCTTCTCTGCCGCCAACAAATCTTGTTTGAGTTGCTGACAAGCTTTTTCAATTGCATCTATACTACCTGGGTTCACTAATCCGTAATAGCTAAAAATATAAATTCTATTATTTTTAGTTGCTTGTAGTTTTTGCCAAAAAGCTTCTTTTTTAAAGGATTCTAAAACAGCTGTTTCTGAACTTCCTTGGGGCGGATTAACTACAATAATTACCTCTGGGTTTGCTTGTACAACTTTCTCAGCCGATAGCGTTACGTACCCACCAATTTGACTTTGACCTTGTAATTCTGCTGCTAGATTTTTTGCCTGGAATTTTGCTAGTAATTGTCCAGCCCAACTGTTTTTATTGGGTGCTAAAATCGGTTGCTGACTAACCAGCACTAAAGTGGAAGGACTTTGAGTCAGCTTATCTGGTAAAAAAGTTTTATAGCGATTTAACAAAGGCTGAGGATCGGCATCAATTGATTTGGCAAGTTTTTTAGTCAGTTCTTCTAAAGATTTCCAACTCTTCACTTGGGTGAGAAAAGTAGGAATTCCTAGTTGTTGGAGTCTTTGAATTGGTTGATTAGAAAAACCTTCTGCACCAATTACTAAATCTGGTTTGAGGGCAACAATTTTTTCTAAATTAGGAGGATTTTGCCCCTCGCTGACATGGGGAATATCTTTAAATCGGGGGTCGTTTTTAAATAATGTGCTGCCAGTAATACCTACGAGCTTTGTTTTATCGAGTTGATAAATAATATCAGTAGTCAGAGAGGATAATGCTACGACTCTTTGAGCAGATTCTTTTGGTAATTGTGGCGATTTTGTATTAGGTGTTTCCGTAGTCGCTTTCACTGTTGCTTGCGGCTGTTGAGTAGTTGCAGTAGTACAGGCAACTAAAAATATACTCAAAAAAATTGCTAAAGCGGATAATATCCAACAACGATACATATGCCAAATTACCTCGCAGCTACAGATAAATCTATAAATATCAGCACCACATTTAAAATTAGCAAATGTAGTTATGATTTCGCTGCTCAAGCTTTGTAAATATTCCCTGCTTATTTTTTATTAAAATGCTTCGTATCATCAAGCAAGAAAGTGTATATCCAACAATGCTCGCAACGTATAAAATATAACTAGTATTGTTACTGGAATAAGAATAAATAAAAAGACGAGTACAAACACAAGTCAAAATTTTCTAAAGAATACATGACTGTGCTACTCGCCGTGAGGTATACAAGGTTAATTAAGAAAAGCTTTACTTAATATATAGTAATAGTTTCAGAAAGTATTGTTTAATAGATCACAATTTTTCTGTTCTTTAAAATTACTACTAGTAAGATTTTTTACTCCCATTAATAATTAATAAAACCTTTATTTTTTATTTTTCACTGACTAAAGTAATATTTTCATCGTACTAAAGTCCAATCTTCTGGTGTATTACAGTTAAAAAGAATTTCTGGTGCTGGTAAGGGCAAGACTTCTACAAGATACTGTTTAAGCCATTGCTGAAACGAGCGCCCCCCTTGGTTGATAAACTCTAGGAGTTGGGGCAAACAGCGACGGCGATAAAAACCACACAGAGGTTCCCAGCCTTTAGGATGATGGGCCAAAGCTGCGATCGCTTCATCTTCCACATTACCAAGTCCAGCCGCCCATGCTTGCAACACCTCAACTTGTAACCGAGGCAAATCGCAAGCTAGTAGCAGCACCCATTCCGTTTCTACTTTTGCTAATCCTTGAGCAAACCCCACAAGTGGCCCGTTGGTGGTAGAGGTAAGGGGGGTAACGGAATTTTCTGTATTTTCCTGTATTCTTACCTTTTCGTTTACTAAAGACACTTCCTTAATAAACTCACAATGAGGTAAAAGCAAATGTTGATAGCGTTCTGGCCAGGGAGTCACAACATAAACAGTATTGGCACAACTTTCCGCAATATTACAAACTCGCTGCAATAACGTTACACCTTTAATAGGAAGTAAGGCTTTATCCCTACCCATGCGAGAACTTTTACCGCCTGCTAAGACTATGACACTTAATTCGCTGTGAGTTGTCATTTTCATTTATCTAATTGAGATAAATTCCATTAGTTATCTAGCTCGTAAAATGTAATACATACACCAGCTACATCAATAATCGCAAACTCCTTCATTCCCCAAGGTTTTGTTTGCAACTCGTCATTCGGATGAATTATTTGTCCGTTCTTGGCTTGAAATTCCTGATACAGTTGCTCAATATTATCAACTTGGATGCGAAATGTTGTCCCTTCTGCAAGGTGTTGGTCATCATTCCTTAAAAGAAAAATTTCTGCTGAGTCACGTTTGACAACCGCCATCGTGATTGGGTTGCCTTCTTGATGAATTGTTCTAAAACCAAGTTGTTGTTCGTAGAAAGCGATAGATTTTTCCATATCGCTGCCAGCCGGAATCATGGGGCTGATGTTTTTCAGTACAGGCAATTTACTCATGGTTATACGTTCAGCATTCAAAATCATCCCCTAGTCTGGCTTTGCTGTACTTGCTGCAATAACTGCTCTAAACTTTCTGCGGGTGCAAGACACTTTAAACCTTGGCAAACTAACCCGACGCTATTCTCTGGTAAATCCGCTACCACAGCAAACACGGCAGCAGGTAGATATTTGGGGATGAGAGTATTTATCTGCCCAGTTGTGCTGCGAATTAAGGTAGAGTTTCGATACCAATCTAAGGCTACAAACAAGCTGGGGCAAGCTTGGGCAGCGGTACGCATCACACTATTAAAAGCTTTCAAGCCTTGCTCGGCTAAATCCAAATAATGTAGATTGTCAGTGAGTAGAGCAAGACGAACTAAGTTAGCGATCGCTATGCCGTTAGCCGATGGTGTAGCATTATCCGCATAACTACGCTCGCGCACAATTAAATCTTGACTGGCATCACTAGATGTATTGTAGTAGCCACCTAATTCTACACTCCAGAGAAATTCGTTAAATTCGTCTTGAATTGCGATCGCCTTTTCTAACCAGAAAGATTTCTGACTAAAAGCAGCTTGGTGTAAATCTAATAGCGCTTTAATAAAAAAAGCGTAGTCTTCAGACTGTGCTAACACAGTTGCTTGACCTTGATAATTGAGTCTGTGGAAACGTCCATTTTCTAACTGATTTTCCAAAATAAAGTTAGCTGCATGTGTGGCTAATTCCAAGTACAACGGTTCCTCGAATACCCCAGCAGCTCTCGCTAACCCAGAAATCATCAAACTATTCCAAGCCACAATCATCTTTGTGTCCGTCACCGAGGGAATACGGCCAGGCCAATTGTGGGTTTTTGCTTCTTGGTTATTACGTGCGGGCGGAAATATCGCTAGTGATTCTGGTGTATTACCATAGCGAGCAGTGAATAACTTTATTAATGCGGTTTCTAGATTTGTACTCAATTGCCCTGCATTACGCCTTTGCAGTACATTTTTGTCTTCAAAGTTACCGTTAGCTGTGACTGTAAACTCATGTTGTAATTCCGTTAGTTCTTCAAGCGTTAATAGTTGTGCTAGTTCGCTGTAACTCCAAACGTAGAAAGCTCCTTCCTCTGGCTCTGCTTCGTGAGGACTGGTGAAACTATCGGCATCTTGAGCAGCATAAAAGTACCCTTCCGGGGCAGTCATTTCTCGTTCTAGCCATTGCACAGTACCAGCTACCGCCCTAGCAAATGCAGGTTCTTGGATACCAGCACTCCATAAGTTCGCTAGATACTCTACAATCTGACCATTGTCATAGAGCATCTTTTCAAAGTGAGGCACTGTCCAAGTGGGATCGACAGTGTAGCGATGAAAACCACCGCCCACATGGTCATAAATACCGCCCAAGGCTAAATCTAGTCCGCGTTGGGTAGAAATTTGCTTACCATCATACCGAGATTCTCGTTCCCAATCGGAGCCAGGAGACAAAAACCGAGATCCCCGCAAGGCAAATTCTGCATAGGGAATCATTGGGAAGCTATTGCCGTATTGATTTGGAGTAATTATGCCCGCACTGGTTTCCCAGCCTTTGCGGAGTAATTCATTATCTTGATCTGCTTGGGTAGCGCCGTCTTGCAATACCGCAGAAGTGAGCAGCGACTCAATAATTAGTGCTTTGCGTTGGCGCAAATCTTCTTTTTCTGTATCGTAATAGCGGCGGAGCGCTTCTAACACTTGCAAAAAGCCGGGACGACCGTAGCGCGGCTCCATAGGGAAGTAAGTACCAGCGTAAAACGGCACTAAATCTTCTGGAGAAAGAAAAACGTTTAAAGGCCAACCCCCTTGACCGCTCATCATCTGCAAAGCCTGCATGTAGATGCTGTCCAGGTCAGGTCTTTCTTCCCTATCCACTTTTATAGGCAAGAAATTGGCATTCATGTACTCGGCAATAGCTGGGTCGGAAAAAGCTTCGCCTTCCATGACAGTACACCAGTGGCAACTGGAATAACCAATGGAGAGAAAAATAGGTTTATTTTGCGCCCTTGCAGTTGTGAGAGCTTCGTCACACCAAGGCCACCAATCAATTGGGTTTTCAGCGTGTTTGCGGAGGTAAAGACTCTTAGCTTCAGCAAGGCGATTAGTCATGATTCAAATGCAGATAGTTGCCTTCTTTGCCCAGTCTACCTTGTTCGTGGCATGAGGAAGCAAGGGAGCAGAGGAGCAGAGGAGCAGCAAAGGAAAGTAAAGATAAAACTCCTAACTCTTGTACAGACGCGTAGACGCTCGTAAGAGCGGCTTCTCGTAAGAGTATAATCGCGTCTGTACTCTTAACTCAGCACTGATAAAGCACTCACTTGAAAGAGCTCAATAGCAGGCTGACTATTGTTACTGGCGTTTCTGGTCTGGGTGATGTTACCTGTGTCTGAACTCTAGTGTTTGGGCTAAGTCCTGCTATCAGGTGGAGTATGAAGGTAATTATGGCGGCTTGCACAAGTTTTTCTCGCATGGCAGGTCTCCCTTGGTTGATAGCATTTCAAGCAAGATTTAGTTACTGTAAATACAAGTCGTACTATTGGTTTATCGGAATTTGACGAGAATAACTGAACAATTGCTCACAAAAATCCTAAAGAAATGTTTAAAAAATTACCAATAGCTGACAAAAATTCACTAGCACTTATTCAGTTAGTAATCTAGTCGCTATGCTACAAAAATTGTGTAGCAAAGCCCTATTCTCAAGGTTGGCGTAGACGCACAGCAGCTTGTCCTAGACATGGCTAGAGATTTTTAACTGCTTCCTCCCTGAATAGATGAGGATGTTTCTTGGGACGTTTGTAACTATAAAAAGTGCCCATAGGGATTTATTACATCTGCCAAAGTACAGAAGAACTTAACCAACTCTTGGGTCAAGACCACAATACGAGCCTAAAGGACTCCTAGCTTTCCTAACTTTCAACTAGGGATAATGCATAGAGGAATAAGCTTTTGGGCGTTTCATCTGTCGTAATGACTTTGCAAATAGGTAGTTTATGGTTTCAATTCGCTAGAATCCTTGTAATACAAAGGTTTTATAATAGTTTAAGTAATACTTGAAAAACTTTGAATGACTAACAAGGAGAGAAAGATAATATAGTGTGAGCAAGAGTGAGCATTCAACGAATATGTCACTGAGTATAATAGCATACTAGTAATTTATGACTAAACACTGAAAATAATGCTTTTGAGCATTAGATGAGCGTTTTACAGAGACTAATGGTTGAAAGTATTGATTTTAGAGGTTTGTAAGCCCGTGCAAAGGAAGTATCTAGCCAAAATTTTCGTAACGCTTCGCCCTTCGGTCTTAGACCCTGCTGGTGTGGCTGTACAATCTGGTCTTCAGCAAATGGGATACGATAACGTTGAACAGGTGCGGATTGGTAAATACATCGAACTACTCATTACCTCGACAGAAGAGAAAAAAGCGCGTCAAGACCTCGATCGCATCTGTGACCAAATGCTAGCAAATACGGTGATTGAAAATTACCGCTTTGATTTGATAGAAGTTGAAACCCAGACGGGAGTGTTTTAGGGACTGGAGATGAGAAAGCAAGGGAGCAGGAGTGCAGAAGGGCGGAGGGGCGGAGGGGCAAAGGTGAAAAAGACTGTATTGAAATTAGTTTCTTTCCCCCATCTTCTTTGCTCCATATCCCCCCATCCTCTTCTTCACTCAATACTCAGCACTCTTCACTACTGACAACTGACAAATGACTAAATTCGGCGTTGTTGTTTTTCCAGGTTCTAATTGCGATCGCGATGTTGCTTATGTAACCAGAGACTTGCTGGGGCAACCGACTCGCATGGTTTGGCATCAAGAAACGGATATTGCTGATTTGGATGTGGTAATTATACCTGGTGGTTTTAGTTATGGGGATTATTTGCGTTGCGGTGCGATCGCACGGTTTTCGCCTGTGATGCAGCAGGCGATCGAACACGCCCAAAAAGGTAAGTTTCTCCTCGGTATTTGTAACGGTTTTCAGGTATTAACTGAAGCTGGACTTTTACCAGGAGCACTGACAAGAAATCGAGATTTGCATTTTGTATGCGATCGTGTTCCCTTGAAAGTGGAGCATACTAATACCTTCTGGACGCAAGCTTATACAGATAGTGAAATTATCACTCTGCCCATTGCCCACGGAGAAGGTCGATTTTATGCCGATCGAGCAACTTTATCAGAGATTGAAGATAACGGGCAAGTGATTTTCCGCTATGTTGGGGAAAATCCCAATGGCTCGTTGAATAACATTGCCGGAATTTGCAATCGCCAGGGCAATGTTTTGGGAATGATGCCACACCCTGAAAGAGCATCTGATACCATGCTAGGGGGCAGTGATGGGTTGAAATTGTTTCAGGGTTTGTTAGAAAAGGTAGCAGCTTTGGTGTAGATTTCTTCACATCTTAATAGCGAACAAAGTTAGGGACACAGCAACGCTGTATCCCTTTTTTGTATAGGGATGCATAGAATTCTGTAAATAGTTTTGTCAAAATTAGCTACTTTTGTTAATACCACCTCACATCTGACTTTTCTCAAATTGCTTCAGTATTCACAATCACTATAATATCTAACCGAACTTGATAAATTGCTAATTAAAGAACAATTTAGACAAAGGCAAATTTATACAATTGCGTGGATTATCTAATGTCTATTTCGGAATCCATAAAAAATTTTATTAAATGGATACAAGCTTTTGATAATCGTATTTTACAAAATGAATATGATGTGGAAACAAAGTTTGTTTTGCCAATGTTTCAGTATCTTGGCTATCCAGATAAATGTCGGCAGAGTAAATATCCTTTAAAAAGATCTAACTCTGAAATTTCTGAAAAAAAGCTAGAAATTGCTCTGATTTATTTTGCTACTGACAATCTTATTAAACAAAATGCAGATACCTCATTAATTATTGTTATCTGTCTAGAACCACACACAACTAATTTTCAACAAGCTATTGAACAAGCGAAGTTTTATAGTAAATATCTAAATCCTATATTGTTTCTCATTACTAATGGTTATCACATAAATGTATTTAAACATCATCATTACCACACAGAAGAATCTACTTTTGATATAAATATAAATTTACTTATAAATCATGATGTAGGCTCTGATTTTTATAATAAATTAAGTTTTGACTCTCTTAAAAACTTTGACAAAAATGTAAATAAAGTTTCTAGATACACGAAAATTAATTTACTAGAAAAGTCTATTAAATACCATTCAAATTTAAACGCTAATTTAGCTACAACTGATTTTCAACCTTCTATTAACCAGGAAGGAAATCATTTGATTGTTGTGAAGTCTAAGGTTTTAATAGAGTGCAATTTGCCTAAAGCTTTTTCTGATGGGAATTGTAATATACAGTTCAGTAGTCTTATTTTAAGAGGTTTAAAAATTAATTTAAATCATAAATATATTTTAGGTAAATTAACTACAGGACTGAATACTCAGCCACATTGGGGATGTCGTCAATTTATAAAACAGCTAGATAACAATATTTTTGAAATATTTTTAGGACAAACAACAATAATTTTATCAGAATTAGAAACTTTAGAGTTGTGTTTCTGTATTGATATAGTTTGCCGAGAATATAAAAATTCCATAATTGATTTTGAAACTACTTTGGAAACCTGGAAATTTGAATTTGTTGATATTTTTGGTATTCGTGGTTTTCATCTTTTTTCTGTAGACTCTAAATTATGGGATTTAATGCAGAGGTTCGCTAATAAATTTAATTATGCTCAAGGAAAATCAGAATGGCATTTATTCCATCAAGAAGACATATCAATTCGTGTCAGTCGGGGAATTCGCGATCGCGCCTTTATTTTCCCTAAAAATGATGCTGATATCACTCATATAATATATGAAATAAATGATACTCATTTACAATTTCTTGAAAGAGGAGATACTTCGTGGCGACAAGAAATTGGACCACTAGGCATTTGGACAGCAAAATATACCAAACAGTGGTTACTAGAGAAATATATTCCCAAAGTTCTTGATTATTACTCACAGCAATTTAAATTATCTAAAGAAGAATTGCTGAAAAGTCTAGAAAAATATCAATGCGAGCTAACTCCTATTGAAAAAATTAATGATATTAAAGAGTTAATCCCTTATCTTCACGATATACAGTCTTGGCTAAATATTTATTTTGAAAATATTGCTACTTCAGTTTTGCACGCATATTACCGAGCATTTACAGATTTGGTGCGGAATACTGATTCTTCGGTAACAGGTATAGACTATATTACAGGCAACTTGCGTAGGGTAGAGTGGGGAAATGCACCAGAGAAATTCTCCCACAATTCAATAGATTGGACAAACTGGAATTTTAAAGATGCGATAAATTGTTTAGATCGGCAAATAGCTAGGTTAAATACTTGTGAATACGAGAATAGTTTGAAAGCAGATTTAATAACTCGGACATTTATCTGGATTATAGAAAACGGAAAAATCTGTTTTTCTCAAGCGCAGTTAAATGCTGCCAAACAAGCTTTACTGCCACTCTGGGAACAGACTCGCTTTGAGATGCGCCATGTGTCTCCTAATCGATAAAGCTATATAATCCCCTGTAAATTCAACACAAATCCAGGTAGGACATTTTCCCCTGATAAGCTAGCAGGATTTTCTAAAATCTCTACATTTTTACCTGGACGATAAATTTCTACTCGCTTGTTTTTGCGGTCGATTAACCAACCTAATTGAACGCCATTTTCAATATATTCTTGCATTTTCTCCTGTAAGTCTTTTAGGGAATCACTTAGAGAGCGTAACTCTACCACAAAATCAGGACAAATCGGAGCAAATTTTTCTTGTTGTTCTGGAGTTAAAGCATTCCACCGCTCAATTTTTACCCAAGAAACATCAGGAGAACGTTCTGCACCATTTTGTAAGGTGAAGCCAGTTGAAGAGTCAAAACCTTTACCTAATTTAGTCTGTTTATTCCAGATTCCTAACTCAACAACCATATCAAAGTTACGGTTGCCAGTATCACTACCTGTAGGTGGCATAATTAATAATTCCCCTGATGCTGTACGCTCAAATCGATAATCGCGGTTTTTCTGACACATCTGGAAAAATTGATCGTCAGTCAACTCAATTTTCAATTTCAGGGTAGGAGGCAAAGTGGTTGTCGTGGTATCCATGGGCTATTCTGAGCATCTTACTTTCTAGTTTAGTGCTGTGCGAGTTGCGATCGCTTAATGAGGTGATGAAAAGCGATCGCATTTTACCTATTAAATAAATTTGTCTACCCATTCGGTGCAGCTTTACCTAGATAGATTTGCTTAGAACCTTTGGAAATAGAAATCCAGCCAAGGCTTTGTAAGCGGTTAATTAAATTAGATATTGTGATACCAAGCTCTTCTTTAATTGCATAAAGATGTTTCCAATTAGTTAAATCACGTCCTCTTTGCACTTCTTCTAGCTTAAAGAGTGGCATGAGAAAGCAACTTGCAAAATACTGAGCTTGCCATTCAATTCCTTGCTGAGTACTAACACTGCGGCATAAAAAGGGTTCTACAGTTTTTTCAATACCCATTTCTTGGAGTTCTAAAAATCTAGAAACCTTATTTTGATCTATATGAAGTATCCAGTGTCCAATTTCGTGAGCGATTGATGACTCTTCAAATCCTTGAGGTAGGTCACGATGATTTTCATTCATTATAATCTTACGTTCGGTGGGTAAAATCATAGCTGCAATCGCTCCATACTCATCAGCAGGTATTTCCCCACAATCCATATCCAATCCTAAAGCTTCCGCCATGTAACCAGCATCAATTGGCCATTTGAGAGGATGCTGGCGCTTTGCTTGTACATACATGAGAACGTCTGTTGCTCGACGCTCAATGTCATTTTTGTGAATGAAGCGATACGGCTTAATAACTTTTAACTCTGATTCATCTTTGAGAATCAAGGAATGCTGTTTGCTCACCGTTAACTCTACTTCTCCTCACCTTCTGATTTTGTTGTTTCTCTCAGTAACTTGTGAGCGAAGTCAGGCTCATCCCTCATTCGGCGCAGTAAAGCAGGCATTTGCTTATACTTCTTGACCAAATCCTCAAAAACTTTTGTGTCATCAGGTGTAATTCGACCAGCAAGATGCCTTAGCTCTTCTTCATTCAAAAATATTTTTGGCAGAAATATTTTTACTAAATATTCCTCAACCTAACTTAATCTGCTTTCGACTGACTCCCAGAGTAGATAATGAAATAGGAAATCGGTTAAGTTGGCGGTTTAGTCAGAAATTTGCTGATATTATAGTCATTTTTGCAGATGGTAATTTCTGGGTTTTAGCTAAACCCGATCAACCAATGCCAACTTTAGATGAATGGCGAAAAGCTTTAGCAGAAATTCAAGAAGATTTGAAAAAAGAGATTGGCGATCGCTACTATTCAATCCAATGGGTAAGCCAACCACATATATCTGCTGATATTCTTTCTCAACTGGCTATAAGAATATTAAAAATTAGACGACCATTTTCATATTTTACTATTCCATTTAACAACCTTGAAGTTAGACGAGAAGCAAAAGTTTGGGCAGAAGCAATTGAAATTACAAATATTTCATACCCAGCTATTGCTATAACCGTTCGTAGTTCTTTTGTCTTCAAAGGAAAGTTGTCTGATTTTTACGATAATCATCCTTATAGACAAAATCCAAGAGATTTATTAATTGGTTTAAATGTTCGAGATATTGAAAATAATAGTTCAGCTACTATTGTAGATATAGAAGGAACTGTTGGTGAGCGTGAAGAAGAATTGCTCAACTATAAGCCTGCATCAACCAGTGAAATCGCTATTCGTGAAGCACCTAGAGATCAACCTGTTGTAGTTGTGCAGTTTGGTAAAAATAAAATACGGTATCCTTATGCAATGGCTGCTCTTATTCCTTGTATCACAGAAGAAACTGCCAAACGATTTGATGTAAACTATGGGGATTTACTCAAAGAAGCTAAGATTCCTTATCAGGAGCGACAAAATAGTTTGGCTTCATACAAAAAAGAAGCTGCATTAGCTTTAAGTATTTATGGATTTGTATTATCCGAGAACTGTATTAATAGTAGAAAGAGCGGCAATTGCTCTGAATTATTCTTGCCACTAGAATTTAAGCTTGAAGATACTCAACTTCTATTTGGAAAGGATAAATCTGGTCAAAATTTTATAAGTAGAAGAGGAGATGTCCTTAAAGGACTATCACAAGGAGGCGTTTATCGTCGTCAGTCTCAATATGAAGATAAAGCAACACCGATTCGCATTACAGCTTTGAAGCTTTGTGATTTAAAGGTAGATCCTTTTATTAGGGAAGTTCAGCAACGTCTAAAACGCTATGGTTTTGAGAGTATAATTGTTCATCGAGTTGGTGTATCAGTAAGTAGTTCAAGTGTCTCTGATGATAGAGAAAAAGTTGAACAAGCTATTAATGAATTAATGGCGATTCCTACTGACATTGTTTTGACATTTCTACCTCAGAGCGATCGCCATGCTGATAATAGTGATGATGGTAGCTTTTATTCTTTTATTTCTTCACGCTTACTCCGCCGAGAAATTGCTAGTCAAGTAATTTATGAAGAGACATTAAAAAATACCAGCAATTATGGCAATACCCTTCATCAGGTAATTCCAGGAATTCTAGCAAAATTAGGAAACTTACCCTTTATTTTAGCTGAACCTTTAGAAATTGCTGATTATTTCATAGGCTTTGATGTTTCCCGAATTTCTAAAAAGAAAGGGTTTGGAAGTAGAAATGTTTGTGCGAGTGTGCGTCTTCAGGGGGCGACAATAAAGCTAAAGTGCTTGCTGTATAAGCTTCATAGCCCTTAAACCCCTGAGATAAAAGCTCTGCTTATTGCGAATGGAACCAACCAGTTCCTCGACCCATTCTTGACACTCATTCCAAGCTATTAT
>NZ_JAVRBR020000055.1:0-23217 GCF_034531165.2 Dendronalium sp. ChiSLP03b
AAGTAATTTGGCGTTTTACTACTGAAGACGCGCGTGTCAAACTTAAACATCTTTATCCAATTTTTGAAACCGATGAAACAGGCGATTCTAATGCAACATTTTAGCCTTGACACGCCACTACTTTTAAAGAATTTGGGGTAAAAAGTGTGTTGCGTAAGCGTTTGAGCTTAGGTTAACACCAATAGCTGTACCCCTACAATAAATGTGGTTTCAATCGGCAAAGAATGCTGGAAATCACTGAAATTTTAAGTTTTTTCAGAAAAATCAACAATTTTACGTATGACAACTTTTTATACAATTGTCCACCATAGAGTTATGAGAATTTTGGAAAATGAGTATTAATTATGGCAAGGCAAAAACGCAGTTCACGTACTCTTGACAAGGCTGAAGTCCGTTTAGCAAGCATTAAATCTATCAGTCCAAGTCTTGATGTTGGAGAAGGTTTGACGGTCAAAGATTATACTAATAAAATTGAAAGCCTACGACAATCTATAGAAGCATACAATACCACTCTCTCTACTATCGATGTCTTACTAACCCAGATCGTTGAAAATGAAAAGGATTTGGCAGATTATTCTGATAAAATTTTGCGTGGTATTGCTTATAAATTTGGTAATAATAGCCATGAGTATCAGATGGCTGGAGGTACTCGGAAAAGCGATCGCAAGCGTATTGTACGTCAAAGCGTGGTTTTGCCTAATTAAGTAGGCGCAATTAAACTGAACTATGTAAAGTTTTGTAGGGGGAAAGGTTAAAGGGTAAGGGTTTTTTGCTTTTCCCCTTTCCCTTTATCCTTGTTAATCATGGCACTACTTGCTTCAACAGAAATACTATCGAGTATTAAATTTCACATGAAACAACAAGGCGCAATTCTCTAGCTGACTGGGTTAAGTGGTGCGGGCAAATAAAACATTTCACTGGCATTTCTGACCCCTACGAAGAACCAATAAATCCAGAGATTATCTGTTTAACAGATAGATTCACGGTTGAACAATGTGTTAACCAAGTTCTTCACTATTTACAAAGCCAAGGTTTGATATCAGCTTTTAATAAAAGTAAAATTTATACCATTTCCCAAAAATACTGATACAGATCCAAACCCAGAAACCTAGACTAAATGGGACTTTCTTAATTACGAATTACGAATTACGAATTACGAATTACGAATTACGAATTGGTATTACATATAGCAATTCTTGTTTGAATGAGGTATACGGGTAGGAGCGGCAAAGCACATTGAGGGCAAGAACGTGAAAAGAAAACGATTTTTATTTTTCCGTAGAGTCCGCTATCTGTTGAAGTATTTGTCCAGAGAAGCTTACCGTTGTGGAATACTGATACTTTTAGCTATGTTCTTAGCCATAGGTGTATTGCCACCCACCTTTGCTTTTGTTGCTGCCCAAAATTCCATTGTTCAAGGTGTACCTAATGCCCAAGAGTTATTTCAACAGGGCAGAAACTTATATGAAGCAGAACGTTTTAATGAGGCATCTTTAGTCTTTCAACAGGCATCTGTTGCTTTCAAAGCTCAAGGGGATAAACTATGGCAAGCCATGAGTTTGAGTAATGTCTCCTTAGCCTATCAGCAATTAGGACAGTGGTCTAAAGCCAGTCAAGCGATCGCCCAAAGTCTGAATCTGTTACAAGATATCTCTACCGACCAAGACTCGCGATCGCAAATCCTAGCGCAAGCTTTAGATATTCAAGGTCGGCTACAGTTAGCACAAGGAAAAGCTGAATTAGCTCTAAATACTTGGCAACAAGCAGCTGCAATTTATGCAAAAATAGAAGATAAGACTGGGTTAATCCGTAGCAAAATTAACTCTGCCCAAGCCTGGCAAACTTTAGGAAATTATCGTCAAGCCCAAAAGACGTTAATTGAGATTAACCAAAACCTGCAAAACCAACCAGACTCAACTCTCAAAGCTACAGGATTGCGTAGCCTTGGCAATGTACTGCGAGTTGTTGGGGATCTAGAACAATCTCGAAAGATTTTGCAGCAGAGTTTAGAAGTAGCAACGCGAATGCGATCGCCTCAAGTTATCAATGAAACTTGGTTAAGTTTAGGTAACACCGCCACAGCCCAGCAGGATACCCCAGCCGCTCTAAATTACTATCAACAGGCTGCCGCTACGTCTACTTCGTCTACTACACGCATCCAAGCCGATTTAAATCAACTTCGCCTATTGTTGGATGATAATCAACTGACTGCTGCTCAAGCGTTAGTGTCTAAAATCCAAGCTCAAATCCCTAACTTGCCTGCCAGTCGTAAGGCGGTTTACGCTCGCATTAACTTTGCTCAAAGTCTCATGAAATTAAGAGCAAAAGGCGTAAAGCACGAGGTAAAGGAGATTGCCCAGCTTTTGGCTATAGCAGTCCAACAAGCCAGAGATTTACAAGACCAACGAGCAGAGGCTTATGCTTTGGGAAATCTCGGAGGATTATACGAACAGACGCAACAATTTGATAGCGCCCAAGACCTCACTCAACAAGCCTTAGTTGTATCCCAAGCCATCAATGTGCCAGATATTACCTATCGTTGGCAATGGCAGTTAGGACGCTTGCTGAAAGCTAAGGGAGATATCAAGGGAGCGATCGCAGCTTACAGCGAATCAGTTAAAATCCTTCAATCCCTCCGCAACGATTTAGTTGCGATTAATCCAGAGGTGCAGTTTTCTTTCCGAGATGAAGTAGAGCCAATCTATCGGCAGTTGGTAAACTTGCTTTTGCGATCGCAAGGCAACTCCCAACTCAGTCAAGACAACCTAGTTCAAGCCCGTGCTGTTATTGAATCCCTACAAATAGCTGAACTGGATAACTTCTTTCGGGTTGCTTGCTTGGAAGGAAGACCAATACAAGTTGACTCTGTGATCGATCGACAAGATCGGACTGCGGCAGTTATTTATCCAATTATCTTGGCCGACAAACTAGAAGTTATTCTCAAGTTACCTCAACAACCATTGCGTCATTACAAAACCAGTATTACTGCAAGTGAGGTAGAAAAAATTTTAGACCAATTGCGACAAGAACTGATCAAACCTTATACACTGCAACAGACTCAGGCATTATCTAAGCAGGTATATAATTGGCTGCTGCAACCTGCTGAGAAATACTTAGCCAAATCTCAAATCAAGACTTTGGTGTTTGTCTTGGATGGTTCCTTGCGAAATATTCCTATGGCTGCCCTTTATGACGGTCAACATTATCTTATCGAGAAATATGCGATCGCTTTGACTCCAGGGTTGCAATTATTAACTCCCAAATCTTTGTCACAGCAACAAATAAAAGTTTTGACTGCCGGCATTACTGAAGCACGCCAGGGCTTTTCTGCCCTAAGTAATGTGGCGCTTGAGTTGAATGAAATTAAATCTGAAGTACCCACTACAGTGCTACTTAATCAAAAATTTACCAGCAAAACTTTGCAAACAGAAATCAATTCTGTTCTTTTCCCTGTAGTACACCTGGCAACTCACGGTCAGTTTAGTTCCAAAGCAAACGAGACGTTTATTCTCACCTGGGATGGTCGGATCGATGTCAATCAGCTCGATACCTTACTTCGTATTAGAGATACGCAAAGACCTAATGCCATTGAACTACTTGTTCTTAGCGCCTGCCAAACTGCTGCTGGAGATAAGCGGGCTGCTTTGGGGCTGGCTGGCATAGCTGTGCGGGCAGGGGCACGCAGCACCCTTGCTTCTTTGTGGAATTTGGATGATGCATCTACCGCAGAACTGATGAGTCAGTTCTACCGAGAATTAATTAGCAAACAGTTGACTAAAGCCGAAGCACTCCGTCAAGCCCAACTAGCTTTGTTAAAAAACCCTAAGTACCAACATCCGATATTTTGGGCACCTTACGTCCTACTGGGTAATTGGTTATAGCTATTAAGAGTCGTTAGTCCTAATCAAGTAGCAACCACCGCCTGAGAGATGATTGACCTATTATCAATTAATCGAAAGCACGATCGCTGTTGCTAGATTAATCTTGGATTGGTTTCAAAAGACTTAAAAAATAGACGCTCTGGCGGATTCAAACTGATGAAACTTGTGGGTCTGTTTATGGTATAGTCAAAAATCAGCCAAAGAACTACCATACCAACCCTGACTTGAAAAAGGCAGAGGGCAGATGCAGAAGGCAGAAGGAAAGAAAGTTTTTTCATCTGTCCTGGTGTATGTAGTTCATGACGGCTACTTATTTGTTTAAATAAACAGATCAAAAACCAAGGATGAGCTGGAAAACTGACGGGAAGCCGTGCCATCACCTTATTATACTTGCAGTTTATGAAGATTCAATACGATCCTAATAAGGTCAAACACCTACGTCGTATCGCTCACTTACTTGATACATCTATCCCCATACCAGGAACTAATTATCGTATTGGATTAGATCCCGTTTTAGGATTACTAGGAATAGTAGGAGGTAGTGGAGATTTTATTGGTGGTTTATTCGCAGCATATATTGTTGTAGAAGCAGCAAGAATGGGCTTACCTAGTAATGTGATATTCCAAATGGTAGGTAACGTTCTAATTGATTCCTTGGTCGGCTTAGTTCCAGCAGTGGGCGATCTTCTAGATTTTACTTGGAAGGCTAATTCCAGAAACATTGCTTTATTAGACCAATATATAAATATTACTCCTCAAAACAGGAAAGCTAACCCTCTGTTCGTAATAGGAATTACGATACTTCTAGCATTCATTGTTTTGGGATTTGGCATTTTAGCAGTTATGTTAATTCGTGCAATTTTCCAGTTTTAATTTTATATAGGACTCCAATTTGATTTTTGAAAAAACGACCTATTCCTCGACAAGGTTGATGCTTTTCAATTACAACAGTCTACTATCGGTTCTGAAGTAATATTATTTAAACCAACAGATTGCAAAATGTTAGCCCAATCATTTCGTCTCGCATCTAGGCGGCGAAGTTCGGCTGAAGCATTCACTAACTCGTACCAAATACCATAAGTGGCATAAAGAGCAGCGCGCTGCTTGAGCGTTGCTTTCTCTAACTGATTTTGCAAAACAGTGTTGGGTTCAACTCTTTTTATCCAACCATCAACAAAAACAGGTGGTTGTTGTGGATTACAGTAAATATTAAAGTACCAATGATAGCGATCGCCAGTTTCTAACGAATAAGCTGTTGATGGCAAAGAGATGCTAACAACCCCTGGTGTCCCAGACAAGGAAACAGGACTTTGGTATACAATTTCTCCCGCTTCATTCTGTAGCACAAACTCTGCGGAAGCTGTGGTTACATAAGGAACGTAAAACCAGAAAGTTGGATGAGAGATAGTCGTTAATCCAAAGACTAGTTCTGCATTTGGAGACTGATAAACCGGAACTAACGCTGTCAAGTTCTTTTCTTGGGATGCAGTAAACTGTTTATTTATGGTCTTGCAACCGCGTTTTCCTCCTGCTGTGCGATTACCAGGTGCGTTAATGTCCTCTGGCGGAGGAGGTGCGTTAAAAATTCCCTTTTCAGGAACCTGAGATTTTACGAGCTGTGTTGGTACTAGTGTGAAGCAAAGCGAGATTAAAGCGATGGCTGCGCCAACGTCTGCGACGAACGTACAGACTAGTTTAAGCTCTCGAAGAGTTATCTTCATTTCAACAGTCACTCAAAGTTTTTACATCCTTCTGTTGGTAATTGTCCAATTTTACAGTTCTAAAATAAATATAATAAACGGACTAATGAAGGCTATTTAGATCATCAAAAGTATAAAAGATATTTTCGGAAATTATCCCTTTCTGTCTTTTCTGATTACGAATTACTATTACTGCCTTGATAGATGGTGTAGATTACTACACTACTACCTGTAACGGCAAGGGCTAGCACGGCAGGAATTAGCGGTATCCAAATGCCTGCCAAAAGGATAACCAAGCTCATTGCAGATATAACCACAATTACAGTAATTCCTACTAATGCTAAAAGCAAGAAATTACGAATGCGCCATGTGAATAACCCTCCAAAAACAGACCAGCAAAAGACCCACAAAGCGTCACCCCAAACAGGCCAAACCCACAACAGGGTTCGCCCATCTAAAACAGCACTGAGAATTTGACTCACCATTTGAGCATGAACAACAACTCCTGGCATTTGCTGGTTCTGGTCGGTAGCGTAAGGCGTGGAAAAATAATCACCAGCACTTTGGTTAGTAATACCAATGAGTACGAGCCGATTCTGCACCATCTTGGAATCGATCGCACCCCTAAGCACATCTTTTAACGTGACTTGCTCGACAGCCTTTAAGGGTGAGTCAAAGGAACGGTAATTCAACAATACTTGATAGCCCCAATCATCCAGTTGTTGATAGCCACTCATGTGCCTTTGCAATCGCTTAAACACAACTTTGCCAATCTGCAACTCCTTGGTTTGAGTGTACTGTGCAGAGATGCCCTCAGCTTCTAAGTAACGAAATGCCAATTGAGCGCTGAAGGCGTAGGATGTAGTACAAGGGGATGAGTCGCCTGGTTTCATCGCAATCAGATGGCGGCGGAGAATACCATCGCTGTCTTTGACAAAATCGCTAAAGCCTTGACGTTCTAGAGGAATTTCTGGAGGAGGTGAAACGCCTGGTTCATCGATCTGGGGTTCGCTGACTTTGCAAATAGCAATGAAGCGATCGCTGCGCCGCATCCAATTAGCTAGAGGTGATTCCTGGGGGTCTACAGGAAAATCGCGATAAATATCTAAACCAATGGCTCGTGGTTTGAACTTTTCGAGTTTCTGCACAAGTAGAGCAAGTGCGCGATCTGATAGCGAGCCTTTTCTTTGCTGCTGTTCTGGTAGCTGAAAATCATCTTCAGCGATCGCAACTACCAACAGGCGGCGATCTGGTTGTTCGCTAGGGCGCAGCCGCAGCAGTTGGTCGAAAGCTTTTAGCTCGGCGGGTTGTAGTAGTCCTAGATGCCGCACTCCCATTACTAAAGCTGTGACAACCACAGCTAAAATCAGCACAGTTTGCAGACGGAACTTACTGGGCAGAGATAATGATTGTAAACTTGATAATGCTTTATCAAGCCAATTTTGATTAAAAACAGCAGCATATATGTGGTTATAAACTTTTAATAAACCCTGTTGCTTAACTACCAATCCTGATAGCCGCAATTCCATTTGTTCGGAACTATTATCTGATGTTATTTGACCTGTTTGTAAAATTTTCTGATAAAGTTTCAGTAACTTTTGAATGCGCTGTTCGCTTCTCAAAATGCCATTCCCATCAGCGCACCTGCAAAAAAGGCGATCGCGAATTGTTCTCAGATGCTCCGGTTCATCTTGGGATTCCCAGTTTTCAATTATTTGAGAGCGCACCAGTTTCTCAATATACTCTGCTTCACCATTTTGGGGAATGGAAGAAGCGTTCGCCGTTCGCGTAGCGTCTCGCAGAGAAGGTGTTGGCGTAGCCATCGCTAACTGGCAAAGCTTCTGAGTGAGAAAAGGTTGACCGCCACTCCAAGCTAATATTTCTTGCAATACTATTTGAGGGTTAACAAATTTATCCACTAATCCCTCAGCTAATGGTTGAGCTTCAGACAATTGAAAGCCGTTGAGTTCAATTGCCCGACCAATGTTAAAAGGTGTCCGGTGTTTGTCTTGAATCAAATCGTAAGGAGTAGTTACCCCTAGCAGTGCAAATGTCAGGCGTTGGTAAGCTGGATTATCAGCTCGTTTGTTATGGCAAGCCCGAATCAAAGCTAAAAAATCATCCTTGAAGTTTAATTTGAGAATGCTATCTATTTCGTCTACAAAAATTACAATGTTTTGCGAGACTTCTGCCAGCAACACTGACTCGATAAACTCACTCAAGCGTTGCACTGGTGAGAGTCCAGAGCGATCGCTCCACCAAGCCAATACCTTGAATTTAGGGATGAAACTACGTGCTAACCTGCGTAGTACGCCCAAATACCACTCAGATGCAGTGATATCCTGACTTCCAATCGCCGTAATGTCGATAACACCACAGGCAATATTTTCTGCTTGCAGTTTCCGCATTGTTTGTACTCGCAGGCTGGACTTACCCATCTGCCGCGAGTTGAAGACATAACAAAATTCTCCAGCCTTGAGCGCATCATAAAAATCTTTGTCGGCTTGCCGCTGCACATAGCTGGGAGCATCAATTTGTAGACTCCCTCCGACTTGATATTTGTAAGCCGAGTTTTCTGCTTTGCTCGTCGAATGCATTCTAACTTTCAGCGATCGGCAACAGGTGATTTTAGTTAAAAACTATAATTGCACGAGGCGATTTTGAAAATATTGGCGATACAAATCGCAGCGTGGCATTATCTTATTTTCATTACAATATACCACTAGACCCATACTGTGTAATTTAAACGCTGACTCCGAGTCTAGTTCTATTGGTACTGAACTTTTCACAACCTGGCTATAAGCTGCTGCTAAATTTGGATGATGTTCGAGATTACACAAATGTCCTCGGAGATGGTCGCTGTAAATTCCCGCTTCAGTTGGGGCTGTTTGCAACAACTGCTCAAGTGTAATGTCTTGGTGTTGAACGTGATAAAGAGCCAACCGGACTAAATTGGGATGTCCTCCTATCATGTCCATCAATTTTTCAATTTGAGCATCAGTCCAATTTAGTCCCTGATGACGCTCAACCAAAGTTTGGACTTGTTCTGGATTAAACTCTTGCAATTCAACGCTCAACCCTACATTAAAGGGAGATTGATTGATATTTAACGGAATATAAACTTCTTTGGAATGTACCAAAACTAGCCGGAGTTTTTGCCAGAGTTCGCTACTGCGATCGCCATACTTGGCATACTCATACCAAGCTCGCAACAGGCTAAAAAAGTCTTCGGCAATGTCGCGATATGGAAAGATGCGATCGACTCCATCTAAACTAACTACTAATGGGCTGTCGATTTCTTCTAACAAACACTCTTCAAAGTAAGCAGTGGTTTTATCCTTACTGCCATAAATACTCCAATAATCATCTAACTGATGAAGCTGCTTCAGTTTCCTCCCAACACTTTCACAAAACCAGCGTAAAAATGTATCCAAGCTGGTGAAAACTGCTTTATCTGCTAGATGAAAACTTAAGGACACTGTTTGACAGCCATGATTTCTAGCTTCATCGAGAATCCTAGCCATGAGCGAGGTTTTGCCCATCTGTCCGGGTGCTTTGATGCGAATTAAAGAACCAGGTTGCAAAATCTCTTGATAACAGCGCTCTTCAATTGGAGGGCGATTGATATAAAAGCTAGAAGCGAGAGGGACTTGACCTACCGGAAATTCTGGTTCTGCGAGTACAGTTACTAATGCTTCCTCATTTCCTTGAGAAACTGAATTGTTGGATGTCATTTCCTCCATATTTAACTGTGAAGATGACATCAGCTTTTGGGTCTGTGAAGTTACCTCTAACTGCTCTGGTGAAGCCGCAGTGTGCGAAAGCCGCTGCCGCTCTAGTGCTGCTTGAAAATTCTTTTTACTAACCTTTTCGCCAATTGCTTGTGACAACATCTGCCATAGCTTAGGGCCAACATCATGCTGTATGTATTCAGTAGTGTAGCCATGAGTTTGGGCAATCTCGTCATACTTCTTCCCTTGCCAAGAGCTACGAAGGATTGCCACTTCAATATCTTTCAGATGTCTTTTTGTCTGGGCAACAACTGCTGAATCTAATATTTGGAATGCTGTTTCAAAGTCCATTGCTCAGGGATGAATGACAACTATTTGCATATTGAGCTACAGCCCGAATTTTCAACTTTCCAGATTTTTGACCAACGAATATTTAAATGGATGAAATCCAGGCATGGTCTAGTTTAGCAAAGATTCCTCTCCTTAAATTTTCTTACTTAACCTTACTTGACCTTTTTGTCGTTCAACTTTGTGGAATCAAACTCCTTAAATTATCCACATTTACGTTTCTGAGCGCAAAAGGCAACTTGGTAATAACAGCAATAGCAGTTATTGGGCTTTGGACAAATCTAGCTTTGTTGAAATGTCCAAACTCCAAACTAGGTAAATAATACACAAACTCATAACTCAATCAAAGGAAACTCAAAATTATGGCGATTATTAGTGGAACCATAACCCCTGCTGACGACAAAATCGTAGCTGATGGAGCAAATGATAAAATCGATGCTTTGACGGGTAACGATACAGTTAATGGTGGCGCGGGCAATGATACTCTACTAGGCAACTTTGGCAATGATTCTCTATCAGGAGGGCTTGGTAACGACTCCCTTGATGGTGGATTCAACAGAGACACCCTTGATGGTGGTGCGGGCAACGACACTCTCAACGGCGGCGACGACAATGATAGCCTTTCTGGTGGCACTGGAAACAATCTCGTGAATGGCGGCGCAGGTAACGATACTCTCATTGCTCAAAATGGAAACTTTCCTGGTGTAGGTGATGTTGGCGATACCCTAATTGGCGGTGCAGGTAATGACGAGCTGCGCGTTGAAGGAGCCTCAAATTATTTCTTGACTAACGATCGGCTGTTTGTCGGTAATTTAGTCCACCAGTTTTCTGAAGTTGAGCGTGTTAAGCTCACTGGTACTGCGGGTAATGACACGATTAATGCGTCTCAAGCTTTATTATCAGATCGAACCGATATCTCTGGCGGTGCAGGCAATGACACTATCACAGGTAGCCGTGGTCTTGACCAGATTTACGGTGGTGATGGTAATGACAGTATAGTAGGAGGAGCAGGGTTTAACTTCCTGCGTGGCAATAATGGCAATGACACCCTCATAGGTGGAAATGACGGCAATAGTTTTAACGGTGGAGCAGGGAATGACTTGCTCCAAGGTGGAACAGGAAGAGATAGTTTTGTAGATGGTGCCGTTGATGGAGCGGGTGATGATCGATACATCGGGGGAGCAGGAAGTGACGACTTCCTATTCATCAATGGCGACAATAACTTTGAACTGTTTACATTTGTTAATGACCCAAACAAAAGCCAACTTAAAGGTGGCAAATTTGGCCCCTTTGCTAATCTAGACGACTCAGCCACAGGTACAGATACCCTTGAAGGGATTGAAACCGTCCAAATCCAAGGAGGCGCTAGCAGCAATCGTATCGATGCCAGTCGCGCCACACAAAACCTTTTTCTTGAAGGTCGTGGTGGTGGAGATACGCTGCTAGCTGGTAGCGGCAACGATCAATTATCTGGTTCAGGGTTTAGCAGTGATTCTCTTGTCGGAGGCGGGGGTAATGATCGCCTTGTCGGTAATGGTGCTTTTAATAGTGGAGAGATAGATATTTTAAGAGGAGGAGTTTCGGCTGGAATTGTTCCATCTGGTGCTGATAGTTTCGTAATCAATAGCGACTATCGAGGAGCTGGCCATGCTGTGATTATAGATTTCTCTGTACAAGATGCAGACAAGATCAATCTTCGCGGTTCTGCAAGCGATTACACATTCGTGAAGCAAAACTTTAATACTTCTACAGGTGTAAATGACTCATCAATTTTAGATACAGTCATCTACTTCGGATCTGCTGCTTCCGGCGATGTTGTTGCTGTGGCTGAAGATATCAGTTTGAGCGCGATAACTCCTGGTATTGTATTTTCTATCTGAACGATGGTTTCAGAAGGCAGGAGGCAGAGGAGCCACTGCGTTGGGCGGCTCTGCCGACTTGAAGCAGGTGGCGTGGTTCCCCCATGAGCGATTGCCGTTAGGGCAGCGAAGCGCGAGTCCTCTCCCAAGGGGAGACGCTACGCGAACGAGCGTCAAGGGTTTCCCGACTTGAGGCAACTGCCGTGGCAGAAGGGAAACCACCCTTAAAACAGTGGGATTGTAACAATGACGTTTTATACCTCGCTCTCTGCAATCCCAGTATAATTATACATTAAAACTGGTTTTATACCCAGAACTAAAGTTTTAATTGATACTTTTAATCTTCTGCCTTCTGCCCTCGACCCTCTGCCTTTCTTTGTAAGGGTTTTGCTCGCCTACACCCTTACGGTATTGATAATGCCAGAACGCGAGAGCCGATAGTTGTTCCAAAAAGACGCATTGTTTTAGTGGTTACAACTTGAAAGCCCAAAGATTCGTAGAGCTTGTAGGCTCTGGAATTCTCAATATCTACGCTGATAAAAACAGTGCTTGCCCCTGCGGCTATTGCATCAGCGATACACTGCAACAGCAACTGTGTACCGATACCTCTTCCGCGATATTCAGCATGAACCGCAAGATTTGAGATGTAAAAACTTCCAGTCGGGTAGTCATGTTGCAGAATACGGCTGAGAATCAAACGTTGTGCTAGTTGTAGTCGTAGTTTTTCCCACCAACTTAGTACAGTGCGATCGTCAGCATTATCGTGAATATCTTCTGCCTTAAGAATTGTTGCCATTCCCAATACTCGATCGCCTGCTTGTGCAACACGAATATTTTTATAACTGAAACGATTGTGCGATCGCTGGACGAAATCAGTGAGTAACGGAATAGCTTTTGAACCAAAAATTAACGCAAACAGTTCTGGTGCTGACTCATGAATTAACCACGCTACGTCCTGTGGGTTGTGGCGCAGTAGCGACATTGTTGTACACCAAACTTCTAAAGGTTGTTTAGTCATCATTTAAGTAGATTCGACCAAGAACTGGTGGCATATTTCTAATTTGGTGCAAAAGACGTTCCTAGAGACTACGGCAGCCCTAGCACTGTAGTTTATCAAATGATGTATAGGACTCTTATTTGATTTTGAAATATACGTAGAGTAGCTTATACCTTTGGCTAACGCACCATCCGATAGTTTTGGTGCGTTACGCTACTGCCTTATTGGTTTAACAGTCCAATAGCCTGTTCTAGATGCATCTTAGCTTTGTGCAAGGCTAAGAGCTTTTCTTGCTCGTATCGGTCAGGATAATTCATTCTCCTGCCTTCCAGTGTTATCTTGATTAGTGCTGCTTGTTCATCAGTTGGTGAATTCATCTCGTCGATCGCAGTACTGATTACCTGAATAGCAGCAAAGTCTGGATTTCTGAAGCCCTTGCCTTGCTTGAACTGGGAAACAGCTATCTGAGGAAACGCCATCAAGCTGACTATGTAGCTAGTTTTGTATTCTGAGTTACCAGTTGCTTTAATGCCATATCTGCGACACAAGTCGCGTAATTCTGAAATGGTTTTGATTTCAAGTTCCGATCGTGTAAACATGGAATTGTTCATTTGTAAAAGTGAACGTTGGTGGGTAACAACTTTTCTAGGGGTGTACCCACCAAACACAGCTTAATCTTTTGGTGCCAAAAGATTCAATTTATGTTAATACTTCTTGACAATGCCTAATCCTAAGGGAACTCCTGAGAATTTACGCCCAATCAAATCAAATAGAGAAGAACCTTTGACAGATAGGATTAATCTACGTATCACCAAGGCTATGAAGGAGAAGCTGTCAACTAAGGACGATCCTCCAGAATTTTGCCGTCGCGCCATCCAGAAAGCACTAGATGAAGATAGCAATGAGTAGTCTAGAGATTTGTCTGTAATATTTACTTCATCCTTTCAGATGACAATAATTAATCTCTTGCTGTTAATTCTGTGTGTTTCGGCTGTATTGTTTTACTGCTATGGGATTTACGCAGCGATCGCTTTTATTAATCACTCCCATACTGCTGATGCCAATTTTCATCCAGCTGTTACCATCCTCAAGCCGATTTGTGGACTAGATCGCGATACTTACGCAAACCTCACCTCATTTTGCCAACAAGATTATCCAGAATATCAAATTATTTTCGCTGTGCGCGATCGCCAAGACCCTAGCATAGAAATCGTTGAGAAAATTAGCCAAAATTTCCCACATTTGGATATTAACTTGGTTGTGAGCGATCGCATCATCGGGGCAAACTTGAAGGTGAGTAATCTGGCCAATGCTGTCACCATCGCTAAACATGAAATCTTACTCATAGCTGATAGTGATATCTTAGTTGGCAGAGATTATTTGCAACGAGTCATTCAACCTCTAAAGGATGAGAGTGTTGGTGTTGTCACCTGTCCTTATCGTTCCTCTGTACAAGGATGGGTAGCCACTTTAGAAGCAATTAAAAATGCTACCGATTTCCATGCAGGTGTTTTAGTCAGTAATCAAATAGAAGGTATAAAATTTGCCTTTGGTTCCACCATCGTCATCCGCAAACAAGTACTAGAAGCAATTGGCGGATTTGCAGCAGTAGCCAATCATCTCGCCGACGACTTTCAACTTGGCTACTTACCAGCACAAAAAGGTTACAAAGTTGTGCTATCTGACTACGTAGTTGAACATGTCCTGACTACTAGCACCTTAACTGATGCGATGCAACGCCAAATCCGTTGGGCGCGTTGCATCCGCGTTTCCCGTCCTTGGGGTTATCTGGCACTAATTTTTACATACGGTACAGTTAGTAGCTTGCTGCTGTTGATTACCGCAGAAAATTCAATATTAGGTTGGAGTGTCCTAGCGATCGCTTGGTTGATGCGGTTGATAATGGGCTGGGTAGTTGGGGTAAAAATTCTTCATGACCAAGTTGCCAAAAGATTTTTGTGGATTATCCCTTTTAGCGATTTAATCTACTTTGCCATCTGGGGCTATGGTTTTGTAGGCGGGACAGTTGAGTGGCGGGGACAGCGGCTAAAGTTGACCAAAGAGGGTAAATTGGTACTCGACTAACAGTCATTAGCCAGGAGGCAGTCCCGATGAACTTCGTACACCACCAAGCATGAAAGTGGTATTTTCCCCTACACCCACTTTCAATTAGGGAACAATTATTATCTAGAACCTTCTGCCATCTGCCCTCTGCCCTCTGCCTTTCTTCGGTCATACTCCACTTTGCCGTAGTTCAGTTTAATTATTCGGTCTGCTAGATGAAAATAGCGATCGTCATGGCTAATGGTCACTACTGTTTTACCCTGCTGCCGCAGTTCTGGTAGCAGCTGAGTGTAGAATATTTCTTTAAACACTGGGTCTTGGTCAGCTGCCCACTCGTCAAATAAATAAATTGGTCGGTCTTCTAAATATGCTGTGAGTAAAGCCAGTCGTTTCCGCTGTCCTTGTGAAAGAGCAGTGGTAGAAAGTCTGCCATTTTCAACTTTCACCTTATGGTCTAATTGCAGCTGCTTGAGATATTTTGTAGCTCGAATATCCAAATCCGCATTTTCTAAGCCCAAAAATTCCTCAAATAAATAAAAGTCGGAGAACACCACAGAAAAATGCTGGCGATACCATTCTCGATTCTGTTCGGTAATTAGCTCCCCATCCAACAAAATTTCGCCGTTTTCAGGGATGTAGAGTCCAGTAATTAGTTTAGCTAATGTCGATTTACCGCTGCCGTTTCCGCCAACGATGAATACTATTTCTTGGGGATAAAGTGTGAGGTCAATAGGGCCGAAGAAAAAGCTACTATCTTCTCCACCTCTATAATAAATATGAGTAATATCCTTCAGTTTTAAACTGTGCCAAAAAGAATTCAAAGCAGGTGGAACAGTTGATATTTCAGAGCGACTAGCTAAAGATAAACCTAGAGAATCTATCTTTTGCAAGGCAATGCTAGCTTTGCTGAACAAGGGAAGTTTACTAATAATGTTGTCCATGGGCAACAACAAGTAAGTGAAAGTCAAGATATAGCCGGAGAGGGTTTGAGAATTGATTTGTAGTAGATTAGGTAGTGCGAACAGTACAAAACCGAGTGCAAAAAAGAATACAAGTTGACCCCAGCTAGAAGTTGCAGCGAAAAGGCTCAGACCAGCAACGTTGTGACGACGGAACTCAGTAGCAGTTGATTGCAGTTTATGCTCTAGAAATACTTGCCGCCGCCCGTAGTGCAACTTGAGTTCTTTGACTCCTTCGGTAATAGTGCTTAAATGTTTAAATAGTTGGTCTTCATCTTCGCGAGCTAGAGCCAGCAATTTTTCTCCTCTATTTAACAGCCACATGCAACTCGCGATCGCTACCACTGTCAGACCGATTACCATCAGCAGTACCAACCAAGATAGCCAAGTAATGTAGGCTACGCAACCCAGAACAATTGCCAGATTAATAAACAAGAAAGGCATTTGATAAACAGCATTGGCAACAGCTTGAATATCTTCTGTTAGGGTTGCTAATAGTCTAGGGTTTCCTAAGCCTTCAAGATGACTTAACTCTGCATAAAGAATCTGCTGACTCAAACGCATCCGTAATTGCAAAACCGCATTTTGAGACAGGCGAATCAGCATCACTTGTGAGACGATACTGGTAATCAATGCAATTATGGCTAGCCCAACAAAACACCAAACTATCAAGGTCAGACGTTCAGAGGTATTACGAGTTGCAGCATTGCTGATTAAGGCAATTAGTCCAGCGCTACTGCCGCCACTGAGAAATCCGGTGACGATCGCGATCGCCACCATCCCCCAAGAAGAACGCAAAAGAAAATAAATTAAATTCATTACACACACCCAGACCCAGTTGGACACAACAAAAAATGAAAATCTCTTTTTCTATGTCCCATGCCCGATTTCCACAACAGTTGTTTGCCAACCAATTAAGTTCGCACTTCTAGGGAGACTTTATAGTCTACCAGTTAATCGTTCGTTCAGCCAGCTAGGAACTTCAAACTCCCTAATCCTAGTTCTTTGTGCCTCCTGTCTTGAGAGTGCTGAGTGCTGCCTCTTTGCCCCTCCGCCCCCCTGCTCTCTTACCTGCCTCCCCTCACGTCCCTGGTAAATTTCGCAAACGCTCATCCAAATGAGTACGGTCTGCCAAAGCTTTTAATAGCGGCCCATGTGAGGTAAACTCTACAATGCTGACCGACCCAACAGGACATCCCAAACGAAAACGGAAGCGTCCCACATCAATCCCCAGCAAACTACACAAAATAATTCTGATAGTTGCCTTGTGAGAAACGACTAACACATTACCATTACTGTAAAGATACTTAATTTCTTCAATTACCTGCATGGCACGAGAAGCAATTGTAATTGCCATTTCTCCACCAGTTGGCGCATACCAAGCGGGATCGGCTGACCAGCGAAGATAATCATCGTGATATTCTTGGTTGATTTCTTCGGGGGTTGTTCCTTCCCACTTGCCATAGTTAATTTCCTTTAAACCATCCCGCAGTTCTGGTTCCATCCTTATTGCTGTACATAGAGGTTTTGCTGTCTCCACAGTTCGCCGCATGGGACTGCAAAAAATAGCAGTCCAGGGGAAAGAACTGTATGCAGATGCAAAAGCCTTTGCCATTTCTAAGCCTTCTGGGGTAAGTTCTGAATCTACCGAGCCGCAAAAAGCATTCTTAAGACTGCATTCTGTCTGTCCGTGACGGAGTAAGTAAAGATTTAAACTCAAGGTTTTTTCTCACTGACTTTCAAATGGACTAGTACAACAAGGCAAAAGTAAAAAGAAAAAACACTTATGTCGTCAGCTTTTTACCTATTTCAGATGGTAGCTTTATTTTCGCCCCCGATGTACTAGAGATAAAAATGTATTGCGAAGCACAGTCAAGGCGATCGCTAATATATATAAAGTGCCACTATTTTCAGATTTACTCGCTTGCAAACCCAACATTATGACAGCAGTCAATCCTTATCTTGATGGCAACTTTGCGCCTGTACGTGAAGAAATCACCGCTGACACTCTATTAGTAATAGGTAAACTACCCCTTGAACTATCAGGAATATTTGTGCGAACTGGCTCCAATCCTCAGTGGCCACCTATAGGTCAGTATCACTGGTTTGATGGGGATGGGATGTTACACGGGGTGAGAATTAGCAACGGCAAAGCAACTTATCGCAATCGCTACGTGCAAACAGCAGGATGGAAAATTGAGCGAGCAGCAGGTAAGGCAATCTGGACTGGACTTTTGGAACCGCCACAGATGGACAATCCCTACGGCCTTTACAAAAATACTGCTAACACAGCTTTAGTGTGGCACGCAGGTCAACTTTTAGCGCTATGGGAAGCGGGTGCGCCTTACGCCATCCAGGTTCCAGGGTTAGAGACAATTGGCGAGTACACCTACAATGCTAAACTGACCTCTGCATTCACTGCCCATCCCAAGGTAGACCCAGTTACGGGAGAGTTATTATTTTTTGGCTACTCTCCATTTACACCACCATACTTGCAATACAGTGTAGTTTCAGCCCAAGGTGAGTTGTTGCGGACAGTGCCAATTGACTTACCAATAGGGGTAATGATGCATGATTTTGCCATTAGCGAAAACTACACGATTTTTATGGATCTGCCGCTGACTTTTTGCTCAGAACGAGTGCAGCGGGGAGAACCTATGCTAATGTTTGAGAAAAATCGCCCCAGCCGTTTCGGCATTCTTCCTCGTCATGGCGACAACAGCAATATCCGCTGGTTTGAGAGTCCAGCCTGCTTTGTACCTCATACCCTCAACGCCTACGAAGAAGGGGACAAGGTAGTACTAAGTGGCTGTCGGATGAAAGATTCAGGACTTCTAGAACCAATCCAGAGTGACGAAGAAAGCGACAGACCACTGTATCAATGGCGATTTAATCTCGTCAGTGGCACTGTTCAAGAACAGATGCTAGACGATGTACCCATAGAATTTCCTCGCGTCAACGAACAGCTATTGGGACGAAAGACGCGCTATGGTTACACAACAAGAGTAGCTAATAATCCAGTACTTCTGTTCGATGCCCTGATCAAATACGATTTTCTGATTAACAAGTCTGAGACTCTCGAATTCGGACAGGAGCGTTATGGTGGCGATATTGTATTTGTACCGCGTCCTGGTGCGACGGTTGAAGATGATGGCTGGATTTTGACTTTAGTCCACGATGAGAATTCAGCAACTTCTGAGTTGTTAGTAGTGAATGCCCAAGATGTGACTAGTGAACCTGTGGCGCGGGTGCTAATTCCCCAGCGAGTACCTTATGGATTCCACGCTGCTTGGATTTCTGAGGAACAGTTGAGCAGTTCTGTTTAGGATGCATTAGGACATATGTCCTAATGCATCCTAAAACGGTAGTAACCAAGCCCTTTGGGTAAGGCAGAGAAGCCACTGCCGTTAGCGCAGCGTTAGCGACGTTAGGAGCGTCACCCGTAATGCTAAAGCAGAACCCGCAGGGTTAGGAAGTAATTAACATTGGGTCATAAATTTGGCACTCTTGAATTCCATACCTGCCCAGAATAGAGCTAGCGCGATTAAGCTCATTGTCTATGCCACTAACAATAACTATAACTATGTAATTGCCTTGAGCAATTTGCTCATTGTAAAAGCGTGCCCATTCATCTGGTACTCCTAATCTTATAGCGTCAAAGCGATCGCTTACACTAATGTCTGCTGACCCTTTGAATTGAGAAAAGTCTTTGCAAATCAGGGAAATTTGGCTTAATGGGAAACCTGCCGTATATATGTCGTTAATTGCCGCTTCAGTATTATCAATGTTATTAAAGTAATTAATGGCATATTTGGTGAGAATCTCACTATTATTAGGAATGGCAGTAGTAGGCGTGGGGACATAATCTGTAGTTTTGAGCTTCTCGTTGAAGCGATCGTAAATGCCAAATTCTTCAATACCCCAACGTTGTAGAATTGCTTCTACTTTGGCAATTTCTTGTGATGTACCATCTACAATTATTAAATAGTGTCCATGCCCTACTCGCTCGTTATATGCTCTAGCTTGCTCTTCTGAAATTCCCCAACCAACTAATGCACCAGCAAAAGTCCCAGTAGCAGCACCAATACTTGCTCCGACAAAGGTTGTAGCTAAAGCAGTCGCCATCGCGCCAGCCAGCATTATTGGGCCAACCCCAGGGATTGCTAAAGTACCAAGACCTACTAATAAACCAGTCAAGCCGCCTAAAGCACCCCCCGAAAGTCCCCCCACTGTCGCAACTTCGTCAGATTTATCACCAATACGCTCCCTAATTTCATCATCACCAATCTCGCGATCGCGGTCTGTATACTGTACAAGTACAGATACTTTCTCCATTGGCAAGCCAGAATCTCTCAACTCACGTAGTGCTTGTTCTGCATCTCGATGACTAGTAAACACACCTACACAACGCTGATATCCACCTAAAACCATTATTACTCCTTAGTAGTTGGGGAAAAATTGATTCCCTACTAATTTAGTTTTTCAGTACCTGTAATATTAAATACGAGTTTGTTTAACTCAAAACCATCCTAAGTAATAAAATACATTTAGTAAGCAACTGGAGTGGAAATGATGTTGTTGGAATTAAAGCGCATCTATGTACCACCAGGACAAAGAGTGCTGCTGCGAGATGTAACATGGCAAGAATTGGAAAGCATTTTAGAAGAATTGGGAGAACACCGTACAGCACGAATCGCTTATGATAAGGGAATATTGGAGATTATGGCACCACTGCCAGAACATGAAGACAATAAAGAAATTATTAGTGATTTAGTTAAAGTACTTTTAGAAGAGTTAGACATTGAGTTTAGATGCCTTGGTTCTACCACTTTCCAAAATAAAGCAATGGCTCAAGGTATAGAACCCGATCAATGTTTTTATATCAAAAATGAATTGCAAATTCGTGGTAAAAAACGACTAGATTTAACAGTAGATCCACCTCCAGACTTAGCTCTAGAAATTGATATCACTTCTCGCACTCATCCTAATATTTATGAAGGACTAAAAGTGCCAGAAGTTTGGCGTTTTGAAAACGGTAAGCTACAAATTAACATTTTACAAAATGGGCATTATGTAGAGTCTCCAGAAAGCTTAAATTTTCCTGGATTATCACTGATTGAAGTTATTCCCCAATATCTTGAGCAAAGTAAAATAGCAGGCAGAAATTCAACACTCAAGGCTTTTCGTATTTGGGTGCAACAGCAGAGATAACAGAAAATCTAGAGTAGAATGCAAGCATAATTCTGTTTAGATTAAAAAGCGATCGCCCTCTTGAATAATGATGATATCCAATGGGTTGTAGCACAGAAAAGCCCAACTATAGCAATCATGATTAACTAATAGCTATTTGTTTGCCTCCATACCAATGCCATACCCTAGATTGAGGTACTTTTCAGATTTATAGAGTTGAAGTGCTAAAGTATTTCGCTAAGTAGATCGGCATAAATAAATATAATATGTTCTGTCATTGCGAGGAACGAAGCAATCGCAAAGACTGGGATTGCTTCGTTCCTCCTTTCTACGAGACGCTACACGAACGCAATGACATCTTACATTTAATTATGTCTACTTACTTACCGTGTGGTCAGCAATTATCGCCGTTCTGGATAAAGCTGCTCACTTTTATCCATTTACTAAGTTAATGCGATCGCCCCCAGACTCTTGCGAAAATAATATCAGGTGACTTTTCTCCTAATTCCTAGCAAGCCATCATGTATCAAACCGACTCGCCGCGTCCTCCTAAAGAATTCCTGCCAACAATGTATGCCTTACTATGTGGTATTTGACGGCTACACCGATTATTTGCGAGCATTTCAGTTACAGGGTAGCAGTTACACAGAGTTAGAATTACTGCAATCACGTATCTGGATAAATGATATTCAGCTAGGCTTAGGACTATTGCAAGGTGTTTAGCAAGGAAGCGATTGCCAGTAGTTGCGGTGGTATGATACTCTGGGTAGCTGGATACAGACTCCCGAAAAGCGGGAAAGAAAACAAGTAGAAAGGCAAAAGCGAAGGGCTGAACGTTTAGTAAAGCAACTTCCTGCCCTCGGAATCGAACTAGATTTCGGTAATGAGGAAGAGTAATTGCATTGAATGCGTGAGAACTGATAACTTCTCTGCTAGTGTTGATGCACTCGCTCCAACAACCATAACGAAGCGACAGTACCCACAAAGTGAGCAGCAATGCCAGTGATGTCTGCCACAGCCACAAAAACATCCATCGGTCGAATAACTCTGTAGGGGTCGGTGATTGCCACTCCTGGAGGTTGGGATATAGATTTTGCCACTAACACTAACATGGTTGATCCAGCACCCAACAGAGTTAATAATATTCCCACCAAACCCACAATTATCCCTAGTCGGAGGATTATAGTTGTATCTGCTTTACTAGGATGCAAAGCTGGATTGGGATTTTCTAAAGCTTTACCTATGCGAGTGTAACGAAAATCCCAGTAGAGACTGAATAACAAGACTAAAATTCCGCATACAGCCCAAAATATGCCAATCCCAAGACCGGTATTTTGTTGCTGAACCAAGCCACGACCAGTCAAGGCAAACAACAAAGCTAAGACAGAAACCACTCCAATGGCCAGTTGTACCCAAAAAGCAATCCAACCTGTAAAGCGAATAGTATTACCAATTCCTTGAGTTGCTGGTGCTATCGATCGCACTTCTGATTCCGTTTGCATATTCATTCTCGTTAAGTCTAGTCGGCATTAGCCCATATTCAAGACTAATTCCACAGCTTGCCTTATACCCCCATCCGCAGACACAATCACTTCACAATCTTGCGGCATAAAATTTTAGCCGAAGTCGGGAGATGAAAGATTCATAGGGACGGAGGGGCAGCACTCCTAACTCCTGACTTTCAAAATCCTGCCAAATGATGTTCAGTTATCAAACTCGGGGATGATGAGTAATTAGCAGTTAAGTTACAAAATCGCACTATAAACAGTGATATTTAACCGATAGACAAGCTATGTCTGACGACAAGCCTCTTCGAGCCTAAGCAAAGGATAAAAGGATAAGGGCTATGATTAAATCTTGGATGGTGATTGGGGGCGTAGCTTTTTTAGTTGCTTTGGGTGCTAACTTAATTACACCAAGCGATCGCAAGTGGTTCAAACGCTTACAAAGACCCAATTGGCTAACTTTTGAGGCAGCAATTCCAGTTATCTGGACTGTAATATTCATTTGCGGTGCTTGGTCAGCTTATATTGTTTGGGAAAGTAATCCAGGAACCAACACAACTTGGATACTGATGGGTTTATATCTGCTTTTAGAAATTGCGACAATTGCCTACACGCCTGTAATGTTTCGGCTTCGCAGTCTCAAAGCAGGCACAATTCTCGGTGCGATAGGTTTTATTATAGGTGTTTTATTAATACTTATAGTTTTGACTATTTCTGGTTGGGCAGCACTGTTACTAGTTCCTTATTTGCTTTGGAGTCCTATTGGTACTTACACCACTTGGCAAATGACTCGCCTGAATCCTCAAGATGCTTAATACACAAGGCGGAGGGGCAGAGGGGTACTGACAGGTGTAGGTTTTTTACGTTTTGTTCCTAAAACCCTGGTTTTAGGGTGTAAGGGTGTAGGGGTAGAAGAAATGATGATTAGAGCGTTAGTTTTATAGTCATTACTCATTGCTTGATTAAAAACCTACACTTGTGAG
>NZ_JAVRBR020000056.1:0-77998 GCF_034531165.2 Dendronalium sp. ChiSLP03b
AGCCTTTCGAGGCTTTAATTTCTAAGTTTTGGCTATAAATTTTAGTTACTGTTAGAAAATAAAGGCTCAAAGCTTGACTCAATCAAAGTTTCAGAATCTTGCTTCGATTATTGTTTTCCGAGAGTGACAAAAGAAAGATAAGAGAGGATAAAACCAGTACTCAATACCCATGAGAAAGAAGAGGAGAGAGACAGACAACAATAACGTAGACCGTTTACTGTCAGTAGAGAAAGTCGATGCTATCTTTGCTGGTGCGATGCAAGAGTTTTTGGCACATGGTTATGTTGCCACAACAATGGATAAGGTGACAGCAGCCGCAGGCGTTTCTAAAACAACGGTCTACAACTACTTTCAAGATAAAGAACGATTATTTACAGCTCTGGTTGAGCGACTAGCACAGGAAAATTATCGAGAAGCGTTTAGCCCCCAAGATTCACAATTCTTGCAAGGAGAGCCTCATATCGTTCTGCGGCGCATAGGAACAAATATTGTAGAGCAGATCGACCGTCAACGGCAGTTGCTAAATTTGGTGAGATTGATTATTGGTGAGTCTGGACGTTTTCCATTACTAGCGCAAGTTTTCGTTTGTAACGTCGATAAACCTGTTTTGGAACTACTCAGTCAATATTTTACAAATCACCCAGAACTGCAACTACCCGATCCGGAAGTAGCTGCACGTATTTTTCTTGGTAGTTTGGTGCATTTCGTAATTCTTCAGGAAATGTTGCATTGTCAAGAGATTTTACCAATGGAGCGCGATCGCCTGATTGATAACCTAATTAACTTGATGACAATTAATCAAATTCCAAAGAGTGTAATTGCAGATCGATATTCAGGTACAAGACAGAAATCATCCAGGCGCAAGCGTACCGCTTCAGGTAAGTTTCAGACAGACTACAATGAGCCGAAGCAGTTAAGGTCTATCAGACTTACAGATACAGCTTGGGAGAAGCTGGCAGAATTAGCAACTGAAAATAATCTAACCCGGAGTGAGATGATTGAAATCTTTGCTCGTAAAGGTTTTTTAGATAATCAGGAGTCATAAAGTTAAGAGGAGGCAGTCTCAATGAAAAAATTTTCATCTCCAAGCATGAAAATCTGGCTTTCCCCTACACCCACTTTCGAGCCAGTCCCGATAAATTTACTATGTATATACATGGTGAATTTGGGAAATTAGTCCACTTGTACAATACCGAACTTCTATCTAGTTGTCTGCCAAAATTTGCTTGTATGCCAGGATTGTTTGCTGAGCGATCGCATCCCAACTAAAATTTTCTAGTGCGTATTTTTGAGCATTTAATCCCCGTAGCTGGCGTTCTTGGGGATTTTGCAAAGCTTCTCGCAGTAACTCAAAAAGTGCTTGTACATCCGTTGTACCTACCCATCCCGACTCACTATCACGTACCTGCTGATAAATATGCACTTGGTCGGAGATGACTACAGGTACGCCTGCTACCATTGCCTCGGCTACAGCTATGCCAAAATTTTCATAGTATGAAGGTAAAACGAATAAATCAGCAGCTTGCAGTAAACTAGCTTTTAATTCACCACTAACAAAGCCTGTGATGGTAGTGTGCGATCGCAATGGTGAATTCTCAATTTGAGATTTTATTTTTAACTCATAATTTGGGTCTTGGGGATTTGTCCCAGCTAAAACAAAATGAAAATTGCCACCAATCGCCAGCAGTTTTTCTAAAGCTGGAATTAACAGATTTAAACCTTTTTTAGGGTCAATTCGTGACATAAACAGCACCAAAGGTACGTCTTCTGGCATCCCCAACTGACTAATAACCAAACTTTTTCGATCTCTTCTAAGGGGAATCACACCTAAAGGAATCACTAAATCTTGCGTAGCTACCCCAAATCTTTCTGATATTTTTGCTTCTTGGTCGCTAGTAAAATGAATTGCTGCCGCACCTGCTAAATTGCGACGTTCTAAAATATCAACATAAAACTGTTTTAATTGCTTTTTCTTTCGCAAATCAGCCGGGTCAAGAGTTCCCAATGGACGCAAAATATAAGGTAACTTTTGGTGACGGCATACAGTTGCAGCAGCAGTACTTACAGGAGAAAATAGAGCATGAATATGTGCTAAGTCAAACTCGCAAGCGTGAAGTTTTAGCCATTTTAGTAAATTAAGGGAAAATTTGTAGCGTCGAAATGGGGCACAACGGAAATAAATTATTTCATAGCCATCTTGTTTAATTGGGCTATTTAAAGGAACATCCAAAGGTTGCTGACCACTATCACCATTACTATCAGTTGTGATAATTGTAACTTCCATACACTCTTTGGCTAAAGCGGAAGCTAGTCCTAGTACCATTTGACTAGGGCCGCCATAAATCAGAGAAATTGAAGGAACAATTTGTAAAATTTTCATTGTTTTTGTTAGTAGTCAATTGTCAGTTGTCAGTCGTCAGTTATGATTTAGCACTGACTGCTGACTACTTATTAGTGCAGTTTTGCAGAAATAACTATCCATTAGAAAAAGGTTAAAAAGCTAATGCTAGAAACATTCTTAACTTCTGCCTTCATTCACTAGTTCTTGATAAAACTCGAATTGTTGCTTTGCTAAAGCTTTATTCGTATATTTCACCATTGCTTTGTGATAACCCATTTCACCAATAGTTTGAGCAAAATCTGGTTTTTCTATTAATTGCAATAAGCAATCAGTCAATGCTTTAACATCACCTTCAGGAAAGACTAAACCAGCATCACCAATTACATGGGGAATTTCGCCAGAGTTTGAACCAATCACAGGAACTTGGCAAGCCATAGCCTCAATGAGTACGTGACCAAATTGTTCTTTCCAACCAACAGAAGTTAATGTTTTAAATTTATCACTTGTTTCTGAAGGCAGTACTAAAGTACTCATTAGGTTTATATAATTGGCAACTTCGTTATGTGGGACACTTTCTACCAGAATTAACTTTTCTCTAATATTATTTTCTATTGCTATTTTGATTAATTCTTCTTGCAGTGATCCGCGTCCAAGCAATAGTAATTTCCAAGGCTTATTTTGGAGAGTGACTAATGCTTGCAACAGCGTTAGTAAACCCTTTTCCTGGACAAAGCGTCCGACAAATCCCACTACAAAATCATTTGATTTTATCCCTAGTTTATTTGCTAATTCTGGTTGAGTTTTGGGAGTAAATAAACTTTCATCTACACCCAGTTGCGGCATAACTTTAATCGCACCTTTATATCCCCGTTGCCGTAAAATCTCTGCACCATCTTGATTGCCAGAAATAATACCGTGGCTATGGTTAAGGTTATATTTCTCTAGTAAAGCAACTGGTAATTTCAGTTCGTAAGGTAAATTCCACCAAGTAAAAAATACATTTTTCGCTTTAAGCCCCAATAGCTGATTTAAGACAATCATTTGAGTATACGCCAGTCCTCTAGACCCTTGTTCTACCTGAATCACTTGAGGACGAAACTGACACAACAAAGATATCAAATCAGCACCAAATGTGAGAAATCCTTGATGATTTTGACTAAAATTAGAGACTGGGACTATTCTAAATGTACCTTCTTCGCGGTATTGAGTTTCAACAATTTTGTTCTGTACGCCACCAGGTCTCCAGCTTTTGGGAACTACAACTGTTACCTCCATTTCGGGTTCTAGTTGAGATAAGGCGCGTAATTTTTCACAATTAAGGTCTACAGTATAGGTATGACTAGCAACTAAAATTTTCATAGAGATTATGTAGGTGTTAGTTGTCAGTAGTCAGTTGTTTTTTACTACTGACCACTGACTAATAACTAAACTTGTTGGTCGAGGCGGCTATAAATTTGACCATCATTCCATATTGATTGGATGACAGTACCCAAGGCTTTGAGGAAACCTAAAGTGTAGAAAAAAGCGCGAGTCACTATTTTTATGGGTGAACCGCTTTTATGACATGGGGGATGACCTAAGACGTGACAATCAAATAAACGGGCGTACAGGCGTAAAGCTTGGGTGGCAGTCAGGTTTTTCAGCCCTAGTAAAAAATGGTTGTGGTAGAAGGTGAGTTGATACTTGAGCGATCGCATACTAATATCATGACAACCTCCAGTTTCTTCCCCTAAATGCACCAAATGCGCCTCTGGGTCGTACCAAATCTTATATCCTGTCTGTCGCACCCGCAAACAAAAATCTGATTCTTCGCGCACTGCACTACCGCGAAACCTTTCATCAAACTTTAGCCCGTGTTTAAAAAAAATTTCGCGGCGAAAAGACATATTGCAACCCCTTGTTGTTAGCACTTGCTGAGGTTTGGTTGTATGCACTAAGTCAATGTGATACCAAGCAATTCCTGGATCCATAGCTTGGGGAGGAAGATATTCAATCTCCAATTCTCCACCAGAATCGCCCAACTTCATCCTGTCAAATACCCGTCCAGCAACAGCCCCCACGTCTGGATTTTGCACATAGTTTTTCGCATGGGCTGCTAAAAAACCAGGAGTTAATTTCACATCATCATCAATAAATAAAATTATTTCACCAGCTGACCGTCGCACACCATAATTACGCGCCCCTGGCAAACTTGCCCAATCTAAACGAAACAATTTAATTTTATTTGCTGCTGCCTGTTCTTCTAAATAAGCTTGAATTTCTGGTTGGTGTTTTGGGGATTGATCTACTACCAAAACTTCAAAATTTGGATAATCCTGATTGAGGACATCTACAATACTATCCTGTAATGTTTCCTCTCGCCCGTAGGTTGGTATGATAACAGAAATCAAAGGCAAATTATTCATGTGCTTTTATACTCAAATAAATTTGCTGTTTTGATAATAGAACTGGCTATATTTCCCTTTGCCATTTTTACTTCACTGGTGATGGAGCAGAATCAATTAAAATTTTGTCTGTAGACGTTTTTTCTTTGTGGCTTTTTGAGGATCGGCATCTTCCTTCTCCTGTTTATCCAGTACTGGTAATTTAAATAGCACACCTGCAAAAAACCAGTAGTAGACAGCCACTGGGTCAACATCGAGAGGGTAGTAGTAAGTGTTGTAACTTATAAACAATATAAACACCCATAAAGCAGCTCCGTAACTGCGGAAATTACGGTTTTTTATCCTGCGATACGTCTTAAAGGCAGTGAATGTCAGGGTGGTAACTAAAGCTACAAAACCCAGTAATCCCACAATACCAACCTCATATAGTACTTTGGGGTAGTAAGTTTCCACTAGCTTGGTTTCACCCAATGCACGGGCTGAGTTAGTGGCGCGACCTAAGCCACTTCCTAGCGGGCCATCTACACTTTTCCAATTTTCCTCAAATTGCTGAACAATAAACTCTTGGGGTGGTGAAGCTTCCCAGCGACTGGTAAAACTTGCTGTTCTCTCTTCTACAACGGTAGGGTTAGTCACCACGGCAATACTGAGAATCAGAGCAAGTCCTATCCCTATGGGAATAAAACGTTTTAGGTTCCCAATTTGACCAGTCAGCAATAGCAAAATCACGAAGCAGGTCGGTACTAAACCCAAGGCAATCCTTTGCCCAGAAACTACTGCATTAACAAAGACCGAAGCTATAGAACCTAAGCCTATTATCCGCCAAATAATTGAAGGGTCAGTGAACCCTGTGGCAAATGTAAAAAAGGTACTAGAAATCAAAAACCATGCCCATTGCCAAGGGGCCACAAATGTTCCTGGTAGGCGAATTATTCCCTGACTAGGGCTATAGACGAGAGAACCACCAAAATAACATCGGGCTTCTAATGTAGCCTTAAATAAGGCACTTCCTTCGGCATTTCTAGTACCTTCACATATGCCAGTCAGTAATAATAAATATTGAATAAATCCCAGTACGCAGCAGATAAGAATCAGGACAACTTGTAGGCGGGATAAAAGTAGAAAGTCTCGCTTATCACGAATTAGATAGTAAGCACAACCAATCAGGGGAACATAGCCTAAAAATACTTTCAATCCCAGAATACCCATGCCTATGGGTATTTCATTAGGTGGTTTTTCTAAGAGTCCGACACTAGGTGGATTCAACTGCTGCCCACCATTGACGAATATGATTGTTAATAGACACAAGCCCAATAAAATAAATAGTGGTGTTTTAATTGCTTTGATAGGAATTAGGGGTAGCCCCCGCTGGCGGCAACTTTGCCAAAGTGCAATCAAAACTGGAACATAGAAAGCATCTTTAGCTAATTGCAAAATAGGACTATTACCAATGTAATAAGTGATAGTACCCCCAAAGGGTACGTAAATTATGAAAGCAAACAGAGCTTGACGCGGGTATTTGTAGGAAAGACTTAAGACTAAAATTCCCAAAACAGCAGGAAGTGCCGCTTTAATTCCAGCTACTAAAAAAAGCAGAATACCAATAAAGAAAGCAACAGAGAGGGCAGTTGTAACTAAGCTAATGAGTTCTTTACGTGCTTGGGCTGCTTTGCGCTTTTTGGCTAACTGTTCTTTAAGGCTAAGAGTGGGAGTTTCTTTGTTAGCCTGCTTTTTTGAATTTTTTGATTTCTGGGACTTTGTCTTTAATTTCGGCATAGCCGTGCTTTCGCCTATCAACCTTTATATAGAAATGGTGATTACTATAAGTTGTACAAACCAAACTCATCCCTAATCGATGGATTTAAGAATCTGCGATTGAAAATGCTAAAACCTAACTTTGTTGAGTCATAAAAAAGATGCTCTCCTGTTCCCAGGAGATACACTGCACCTGCAAATGGTAATGGTTTAATGGCTTTTGCCTTTTGCGTTAAAATATCTCTAACTTGGGCATGATCTATATAGTATTTATAGTACCCATAGCCCCGATTATATTCTGCTGGTTGCGGGAAATTATTCAAATCATATCGAAGAATATTACAAGTCCCACACATTTTATTAAAATCGCTTCTTTTAAGATATATATATTGACTACCCTCTTGATATTTATAACCTTTGTTGATAAACCATCCATTGCTATTAGGATTTTGCTTAATAAACTCGGCTAAATTTTTACTTACACAGTCATCAGCATCAACTGCCATTGTGTGAGTCGGAGAAAACTGCTGAGCATAAATTAATCCTTTTAATAGTTTCCGCCCTTTATCTGTGTTTCCTTGAGCAACTGGGTTTGTTTCTTTGGCAGCAGGAAAATCAACTGTAATGTATGTGATGTGAGGATGAGTGAATTCTATTTTTGGCTTTTCGTGACAAACGACAACAGCATGAAAATCAGTTGAGGTTTGATTGCAAACTGATTTAATACATCTCTCAAATAATTTTGAGACACGCTCCCAAGATTTGGAAACTTGGGGACTTTTAAGTGGGATAACAAAAACCAGCATCCTTAAATTATTTAAAAGGAGGCATGAATTATACCAAGAATCTAATATAAGGTCTAAAGAGTAACAATGCAAATACAAATGTGGCAGCTTCCCCAGTGACCAAGGGACTTCTAAATAAAAAAATTTCCCCATCGTAGGGGGACAAGGAGGACAAGGGAGATGAGGGAAAAGTTTTCCTACTCGCCGCTCCCTACTCCCTACTTCATTTTTCAAGCTAACTTAGACTGCCAAGTGTTGTTGAACTTGTGATACCAATTCATTTGTCCAATGGTGAGCCAGTTCAGCGTCAGCTGCTTCCACCATGACTCTGACGACTGGTTCTGTACCAGAAGCCCGGACTAAAATTCTGCCAGCATCACCCATTGCGGCTTCAGCAAGGGCGATCGCTTGTTGAATAGCTTGGCAATCTTGCCATCCCAAACGGCGATCGCGGTCTTCTACTCGCACGTTCCGCAACAGTTGGGGATAAGTCTGAAAGCTTTGGTCTACCATTTCGCTGAGGGAAACACCCGCTTGTTTCACCAAAGTTGCTATATGTAAAGCTGTTAACAAGCCATCTCCGGTAATCCCATAATGACGACAAAGGATATGCCCAGATTGTTCGCCACCCAACATTCCCCCAGTCCGCAGCATTTCTGCTTGCACGTATTGATCGCCTACGGCGGTGCGAATCAAGTTACCACCTTGTTGTTTCCAAGCCCTCTCAAACCCTAAGTTGGCCATGACTGTAGAAACAATCAAATTGTCTGGCAGTTGTTGCTGTTGTTGCAGCTGCTGTCCCCAGAAATAGAGAATGTAATCGCCATTGACTTGTCTGCCAGTATTGTCTACAGCTAAAACGCGATCGGCATCGCCATCAAAGGCAAAACCTAAGTCAGCGTCGTATTCCTGTACTGTCGCTTGCAGAATTTCTAGGTGTGTGGAACCACAGTTAACATTGATGCGATCGCCATCTGCTTCGTTATGCAAGCAAATGACTTCTGCTCCCATTTCCTGAAATACTGATGGTGCTAATCCAACCGCTGCACCCCATGCTAAATCTAAAACAATCTTCAATCCTTGAAGATTTACTTGGGGCTGCAAAGGTTGTTTCAACGCCTCGCCATAATGCTTCACTAATTCCCAACGCGAGTAATGCCGTCCGCAATTGCTGACGCTATTTGCAATTGAGATGTTGCCGCGCAATCCGGCTTCAATTTCTGCCTGCAACGCTTGCGTTAACTTAGCACCATCTGCACCAAAAATTTTAATGCCGTTATCTTCTGGCGGGTTATGACTGGCAGAAATCATCACTCCACCTATGGCTTCACTGACGCTGGTGAGATAGGCAACGCAAGGAGTCGGACATAACCCCAAATGCCAAACCTCTAGCCCAGCAGCTGTTAACCCTGCACTCAAAGCCATTGCTAGCATATCGCCGGAGTTTCTAGAGTCCTGTCCTAGAATTACTGGGCCTACTTGGCAAGCATGGTGACGCAACACAACACCCGCCCAAAAACCCACTTGTAATGCTAAGGGCGCACTCAGCAAATCTCCCACTCGTCCACGAATACCATCTGTACCAAATAAGGGAGTTGCTGGCAGCGATATTAAGTTAAGTCTGAAATTCCCCTCAAGACCATTTTCTGCTGTATTCGAGCCGGAAACAGAAGCTCCTCGAATGTTACCTTGAGTTCGAGTTATAGATGAAACCATAAGTTTAAACACCCCACACAGTCACATTGGAAAATATCACTTTACACTCAATTCAACAATTTCAAATGAAATCGCTGTTTACCTGTACTATATACTTGTTTCTTTCTGAAAATTAGTTCCTTAAATATGTTTTTAAGTAAGAATACTTAAAAAAATACTTATTTATTGTCAATTTTTGAAGAAGATTTTCCCTGCTTTGATACTCTCACTTGAAACGGATTGGCAATCAGTGATACCTGTTGAGGTAAAGCCAGGATAAGATGGATGAAATTGTCAAAAACCTTTTCTATATCCGCGATCGCTAGATATTCTTCTCTGAACACAACTTAGCTCTAAATCCAATTGCAGGTATAGAGTTTTTCAGCCCTAGTGTTTGTGCCGTGTAAAAAAAATATAAATTCTGTGTACTTAAAGAATTTTAATATAAATTCTCATCAAATAGTTTTAATGTAACGTTTTAATGGCCTTTTTTAGCGGTGTGTAAATCACATCTCAGGCAGTTGACCTTTTAAAGTTGAGAAATTTAGTATGAGCAGCAATTTAGCAAGCAAGTTGCGTGTAGGCACTAAGAAAGCCCACACAATGGCAGAAAATGTAGGCTTTGTCAAGTGCTTTTTAAAAGGAGTGGTAGAGAAAAACTCTTACCGAAAGCTAGTTGCTAACTTTTACTTCGTCTACTCGGCGATGGAAGAGGAGATGGAAAAGCACCGCCAGCACCCGATTGTTGCCAAAATTAACTTTCCCCAACTTGAGCGCAAGCATACCTTAGAGCAAGACCTGAATTACTATTTTGGTGCTAATTGGCGGGAGCAAATCAAGTTATCACCAGCTGGAGAAGCTTATGTGCAACGCATCCGAGAAATATCTGAAAAAGAACCGGAATTGTTAATTGCCCATTCCTACACTCGTTATTTGGGTGACTTATCGGGGGGACAAATTCTCAAAAATATTGCTGTTACAGCGATGAACTTGTCTGATGGCCAAGGTACCGCCTTCTATGAATTTGCAGATATTCCTGATGAGAAGGGATTCAAAGCTAAATATCGTCAAACTTTGGATGAACTACCTATTGATGATGCGGCAGCCGATCGCATTGTTGATGAAGCTAACGCCGCCTTTGGCATGAACATGAAGATGTTCCAAGAATTGGAAGGCAACTTGATCAAAGCGATTGGTTTAATGCTGTACAACAGCCTGACACGCCGTCGCGCACGCGGTAGCACCGAACTGGCCACTGCTGAATAATAACAGTGCTGAGTTATGAGTGAAGGGTGAGAAAAACTTTCCTTACAACTTTCCGCAAAATCTAAGTTGCGCTGTAAGCGCACCAAAGGTGCGACTCAAAATCCAAAATTGGTATGAGTGCTAAAAACACTCAAAATATCTAGGGGCAATAGCCTTGTGATTGCTTTGTATTCATCAAAGCAAGCATAAGGAGATTGCCCCTCATATCATGTCCGATTAAAGACTTATCATTAAGACCGCAGGCAGAGGGGAAGGTCTTGGGCTTTCTGCATAGATTAGGGAATTATTGGTTCGCTACCAGCAAAGACACGGAGAGTGGGAAAGTTGTACTGAAATATTCCCATTGTCCCTAGTGCCCAATCCCCTATTTCCCGCCTGACATTTTTACGTTTCATAGATATCTTTAAGTCTTAGCGGTACTCGATCGAGACAAGGAACGTATAAGGTGACTCATACTTTTTTATTGGAACCAGGACGCTGGACAATACAGGGAAGTTGGCTGGAGCGTCATGGGATGCCAATCAGCGTTAAAGGTATGACCTTAGTAGCTTGGAATCGAGATAACTGGTTCACTATGGCAACAAAGCTAATATTTCCAGGCAGCGATCGCCCAGAAATCTCTTTACAATACAAAGGGCGTTTGCACGATGGAGAGCGCCAGTATACTTTTTTACTTCAACATAGTCTTTTAGGGCAGGTTGAAGGTGAGGGCTGGCTTGGTCCAGACACTATTGTGCAGCGTTACTGGGTAATGAGCGATCGCGAACGTCGGAGTGGCTTTGAAACCATGCACCGAATTTCAGATGATACATATTATCTGAGTAGTGGCATTATGGCAGGTCATTTTCTAACTAATACTATGGAAGCCAGCCTAGGATGTCAGTCAAAATAAGGGTATCAGGGAATTCTATCAACACATTAAAGCGGCTCAGTACCAGAACGCTACTAACCTCGATATATAGTACAAGGCTAATATCCTTCATCTTTTCAATTAACTAAACATATGCAGTGGATGTAAGGGTTATGTAGCCTTTTGCTCTACACCCTTACCTCCTTACAACCCTTTTTTGGTCAATAGTCAATACTTAATTTTTGATTAACTTTTAACTATTTAGTCAAAATTGGGCAAACTAAAACTAAATCAAAATAAAAGTGCGGGATAGTACTATTACTCAGGGTAAATATACTTATTAAGTTTGTTGGAACGCACTTTTCAATCCCAACACCAGTCCTTTCAAGGTGGGTAAAAATCCTAGAAAATTTTGCCCAATTGTGGGCTTTTCACCTCAATTTACACCTTGAAAGGGCTACTAATCCCGAAACTTACAAACTGCCTACTGGCTAGGTGCTACCCAAACTTGTTAAATATTGGAATCGAATTTTCTATGTCAGACCCTAACATTGGTCGCTTACTCAGCAAACGCTACCAGCTTCAGGAGTTAATCGGTACTGGAGCAATGGGTAGAGTTTACCGTGCTAAGGATCTTTTGTTGGGAGGCGTACCAGTTGCTGTGAAGTTTCTTGCTCTGTCGATGCAAAATGAAAAGATCCGGTTACAAGAACGCTTTGAGCGAGAAGCAAAAACCTGTGCCTTACTAGGGCAAAAAAGCATCCACATTGTTCGAGTGATGGACTATGGCGTAGACGAAAATAATACTCCGTTCTATGTTATGGAATACTTGCAAGGGCATAGTCTCAACAATATTATTCGTCAGCATAATCTCTCTTTGCCAAGATTCCTTAGTATGGCACGGCAAATTAGCTTGGGGTTAAAGTGCGCTCATGATGGCATTCCGGTTGATGGCACAATCTACCCAATTATTCATCGCGATATTAAACCCAGCAATATGCTGGTAATTCAAGACCCTAGTTTTGGAGAGTTGGTAAAGGTTCTAGATTTTGGTATTGCTAAGTTACTACAAGCAAATAGCGACCAAACAAAATATTATTTGGGCACGCTAGCTTATTCTTCTCCCGAACAGATGGAAGGCAAGGAATTAGACAGCCGCTCTGATATTTATAGTTTAGGAGTGATGATGTTTGAGATGCTGACAGGCAAGATGCCATTAGTAGCACCAACCCACTCCTTTGGGGCATGGTATAAAACACATCACACTCAAGTACCACGCACCTTTGCTGAGGTTAGCCCTGGATTGCAAATTCCTAAGGAAGTGGAAAATTTGGTGATGAGTTGTCTAGCCAAAGCACCACGCGATCGCCCTCAAAGTATCAGTGAAATTTTCCAGCTTTTAGAATCTCTAGAACAAAACAACCGCACGCATACAATTCCAGATAGCAATCATATATCTAGTCATGCCCTTACAATTAAAGCTGAGCCTGAGTCAAATCCCAAAGCCGATTTACAGATATCCCTGTCAAAGGATAAAATTGCTTGCTCTACTTCCTGGCCTGAAAATAAACCTATTGCCGATATTGTTTTCCCCCAACCTATTAATGCCAATGGAGAAATGTTACCAGCCCTATGGGTGATGCTACCACAACGAGAAATTATCAAACGTTTAGCTTGTAAACGTTACAATCAATTTCTTTTCATCACAACTCCCCATCCCATGTTGCTTTGGATTACTGTCATCTATAATCGCAAACATGGTGCTAAATGGTTGCCTTACTATCTCGATCTCAAAACTAGTCTTGGTCAAGAAATAACCAACTTACTGGGACAAACAGGTTATTATCGCCTATTATTCTTTGCGCGAGAGGCACCAAATCGCTGTTCTCATGTCTTAATTACTAGTATTGCCTCTGCCCAACGCCAGCGGCTCCAACAATGGGCAACAGCAGGCAAAACTTTAGTATCGGCAGCCGATCCCCAAATTAGCAAAAGCTTACTCAAAAGCGAGTACGAAAAGATTAAGCCCCAAATATTGGCAAAGTTAGAAGCAATTGATACAGATGCCCATTTCGACCTTTCCGGCTAAGGAGAATATCAAAGATATTTTTTTACTTTTTGACTAAGTTAAAAAAGTTTTGGTTAGTGGCATGGAAACTTCAACCAATAAATTATCCCACTTGAAGTTGTTCACAATAGTCAATTTGGCAAAAATGTAAACTTTTATAAAAAAATATGTCTATCTAGTTGTAAGGTTCGTTTATAAAAAATATAATGGTTGGCAGTGCTAGAGATGTTTAGTTAAATCTACGCAAGTCCTACCCTGTATGTATTACAGAGGACTAGTAAGTATATGATGTACAAGCTGCTGGCGAGATTTGACATATATAGGCTAGACTAATGCTGATTGCTAATTTAAGCCCACACTTAAAGTAAAAAATTAAAAATAATATGTTATACAGCCAACAAAGTTGCTGAATAAAGGTTTGGGTTTTAAATTGCCAGTGTTGAATTACTTATCTGAAGTTGACGCCCCAGCATCCCCAGCCCCTTTCCTCCGTGGAACCGAGCAAGAGAAGGAGGTCGCCCACTGCGACACAAGAACTAATCTATGCCAAAGCGGAACCTGAGTCTATGCCCCACTGATGCTTGAGTAATTCCTGATAAGTTGCCTCCCGCACAACCATCTGCTCGTAAAGCTTGACTAAAAAGTCTTGTGCTTGTTCGTGGCTCATATGCTGTACTTGAGTAGCAAATGAGCGGATGCTGAATTGCTGTTCCAAGGATAACTCGATAGGTTTGCTCATATTAATCTCCGAAGAAAACAACGCGTAAAAGTTATATCGATCGCAGAAGCCAAAAGAGTAATTTTTGGACTGGGATTTGTCCTACACTTGTACCTCTGTATTAAGAAAGATAACAACTGTGTGACAAATTGCCCATACCCTTAAGGATAAATTTTTGGCTTTTGATAGCTTGCACCTAAACCTACTGATATACAACTCAAGTCTGCCAAAGCAGATTCCGGAAGAAATAACCATTTGTAACTTCCGGCCGAGTCGGCATACGTTTATTTACCTTCCTCTTCGTTTAAACACTTCCATAAAGGAGATGTTCGTAAAGAGACGGTGAAATAAAAGGTATTAAGCGTGAATTATATTCGCTATATATCATTAGGCGCAAGATGTCAATTACCTAAATTATGTAAACTTAGCCGCCAACAGGTAAAATTGGTGGCTAAAAATATTTTTATCAAGTTGTAAATCAGAAAAATGCTCAGGCTGAACAAATTGATGAGTATATTTACTTGACTTGTCAGTTGTTAGGGGTCAGTTGTCAGTCATTAGTTCTTTTGTGCTGACCAATGACCACTGACCAATGACTATCGACTGTTTTCAAGTGCAACGATGACGACTGTGATATTGTCGTGTCCACCTTCCTCTTTGGCGGCTTCAATAAGAGAGAGGGCAGCTTTTTCCAGTGATGAGGTGTCATGAAGATAATCAGCAATCTTGCGATCGACAAGTTCTTCGGTCAGACCATCACTGCATAACAACAGGCGATCGCCAGCTTTGGCATCTAGTGGCTGCACATCAACCTGATGTAGGTCTTCACGTCCCAAACAACGCGACAGCACATGACGGAAAGGATGAACCCGTGCTTCGTCTGAAGTGATGTCACCGACTTTGATTGCCCTTGCTACCCAGGTATGGTCTTCTGTCACCTGGTCTAACTGCGTCCCTCGCAAGCGGTACAACCGTGAGTCACCAACATGAGCGCACCAAGGCGAATCTGGCGAGCGAAAAATTACCACGACAACTGTGGTACCCATGTCAGCACGGTCGGGATGATTTTGCTGATCTTGTAAAATGCCTTCGTTTGCCCGCCACAAAGCCTTCTCTAGCAATTTTGCCGTAGACTCAGAAGAATCCCAATTTGCTACCAAATACGCCTGAATTTCGCGAGTAGCAATGCGACTTGCTTCTTCACCTCCTGCATGACCACCCATCCCATCAGCAACAATGAAAAATCGCCCTTCAGGGTCGATATAGTAAGCATCCTGGTTACTGGAACGAATCAGTCCGGGATCGCTGAAACCTGTAAAATTAAGTTTCATAAATTTTTGAACAATTAATACATTCGGTCATAACGGTCGAGGCGTAAAAGCAAGCGGATTAGGATCGCTGAGACTACTGCGGCAATTAAACTAGCCAGCAGCGCCAACCATACATAATGATTAACCAATAAAAGGGTCGCAGAAAGAGTAAATCCACTGATTATCACAGCGTAGCTCATTCCGAGCTGAATATTGCTCTGTCGCCTTAGCAGGCGTTCCGTTTCTATGGAACGGACGCGCACGCGCATATCTCCGCGCTCTAGTTTCTCTAGTGTGTCCTCTAATCTTCGTGGTAATCCAAATGCAGTTGTACTTACCTGAACTGCTTGACGACTTAATTCATTTAAAAAGCTATTGCTATCAGAACCATTCATATTGGTCATAAGCTGCATTGCATATGGTTGGGCAACTTCCATAAAGTTAAATTCTGGATCTAAACCCTTGCCTACCCCCTCTAGGGTGGAAAAAGCTCGCATCACAAAAGTGAAGGTTGCAGGAAATCTAAATGGCTGATTATACGCTATTTCGTACAGGTCGTCACTGATTGTTGCCACAGATTGGTTTTCAAAGGGCTTATCCATAAAATTATCCAGCATATACTGGACAGAACGCCGGACTGGCCCCATATCTGACACTGGTGCGATCGCTCCCAAATCTATGAGAGACTGAACTACGCGATCGCCATCTTTTTGGGCAATGCCAAATAGCGTTTCCATCAGTCCTTCACGAATATTGGACTTAATCCGCCCCATCATACCGAAATCGTAGAAAATTAAAGCACCATCTGGATTGACAGCAATGTTGCCTGGATGGGGATCGGCATGGAAAAAGCCATTATTGAGCAATTGCATCAGGTAGGCTTGAGCGCCCTGACGAGCAATCACCTTACGATCTATACCTGCTGCCTCTAAGGCTTCGTATTGGCTGATTTTAATTCCGGGGAGATATTCTAAAGTCAGCACGCGAGGCGAAGTGTAACGCCAGTAAACTCTTGGGACTTTCACCCAGTCGTAGCCGCGAAAGTTACGGCGAAAAGTATCAGCGTTACGACCTTCGTTGAGATAATCAATTTCTTCCCAAAGAATGCGACAACACTCTTCGTAAATTCCTATCCAATCTCTCCCCCGCCCCCATTTGGGATGGTTTTGAAAGTAACGGGCAATTCCCTTAAGAATTTGTAAATCTATTTCAAATAGCTTTTTCAGTCCAGGACGCTGTACTTTGGCGACAACTGCTTCCCCAGTGTGTAGCACAGCTTTGTGTACTTGCCCCAAGCTAGCAGCAGCTAGAGGAATAGGCTCAAAATTTTGGAAAAGTTCAGGAATCTTCTTCCCTAGTTCTTGTTCAATAATCGTTTCTACTTGCTCGTAGCTGAATGCCGGCACTTTATCTTGAAGCTTTGCCAACTCTTCTACATATTCACCAGGAAATATATCAGCACGGGTAGAAAACAATTGCCCGACTTTGATAAAAGTTGGACCTAAGTCCAGCAGGGTATTGCGAATCCAGATTGCTTGGGCTTTTCGTCTTGCAGTTTGCTTGGCCTCAGTTACACCACCTGGGTAACTCCAAGATTTGTTGTAACGCCAAATCTTGAACATTAAGGTCAAAACAAAAGACCAAATGTCTACAAAGCGCCGTTTGCTCGAGTAGTTTTCACGATTCCAACGGTATGCCTTATCTGAATAACCTTGTTCCATATGTTTTGCGTACCGTTGGTTTGTCACCGAATCACCTGGAAGAAAAGACACTTCAGTTCCTAAACTGTTTTTGATAAAGTGTCAGCTGACAGCTGACAGCTGGTAGTTGCCAGTTACTACTGACTATTGACCAATGACTAATAACCAAATTTATACAGAACTACTGCGATAACGTTGTAATTCGGTTCGCAACAGGGCAATTTCTGCTCGTAATTCATCAATATCTGCTTGCAAGTCAACTGAACCTGAAGCAGGTTGGCCAACGCCTGGGCTAGTTTGACTAGCATTAGCAGCTTCTGCCGCCCGATTTGCCCGCTCTGTGACTTCTTCTGTAAACTGGCGCAGTTGCTCTCTAGCTTCCGCATCAAATTTGCCCAGTTCACTCAAAGCGTCGGTCAAGGCGACCTCTAAGCGTTCATTAATTACTTCAGCCACTGCTCTGCCTACGAAAAAGGCCTGTAAAAGGGGGTTACTCATAAATTTTTGTTACGCTCGTCCGCAAAAGAATTATAACTTGCCTGTATGCTTTGCGGCTTCTGCTGCGGAGCTAGAAATTTGGGATTAGAGATCGCTAGACTGTTTTAGTAGAAAAAATGCTTGATGAAATTTGATGAAATACGACAATATTTGGGAAGGTACAAGAACTAGCTATTGGTTGCCAGCATTTTCTCTTCCCCTACTCTACTGGGTAAAACCTTTTCTACTTTTTTTGGGATTATCCGATTTTATACTGAAGCATCTGCTAATTTAGCAATAATTTATACTATCTAAAATTGAGTATAAAACTTCATACAAATACAGGATTTGTCAGGGAAATACTATGACAAAGTTATCAAGCAAGTAGTAAGAAAAGCCTTGCAAAATTTGGCAGCAGTAGTGCGATCGCACTATTTTTCTTCTAGCGAGCCAAGAATGCGTAGACGCAAAGTGGCTTGTCGCCAGACATCGCTTTATTTATGACATTCTAGCAACTCTCGATAATATTGCTCTGGTGTACTGGGTAAATAAGTTGTCATTTGCAAAGTTTGTTCCCTCAATTTGAAACTTTGGGTAATGTTAATTCGACTCAGAAAATCGATATCGTGGGAAATGACCAAAGTAGCACCTTGGTACTCATTCATACCTGTCACTATTTGTTCAACAGTTTCAATATCTAGGTTATTAGTTGGTTCATCGAGAATCAATAGATCGATTTCAGAGATACTGATTATAGCGATCGCTAATCTTGCCAATTCACCCCCACTCAATACAGAAGCGCTTTTGTGAACGTCATCGTATTTAAACAGGAAGTGCCCTAGCTGTTGGCGTAATATCTGGTAATTAAGGCTAGGATTAGCAGCTTGCATGTTTTCCAGAATCGTCTGCTGGCGATTCACCAGTTCATAGGTTTGATCGAGATATACGGCTTTCATTGCTGATGCAAGCATCACCTTACCTGACTCTAAAACTGCTGTTTGCTTCTCCATTCCCAAAATTGCTTTTGCTAGAGTCGATTTACCCGAACCATTCGCACCTACAATTGCAATGCCATCGCCAGAGGACACATGCAATTGAATGTTTTGAATCAGCAGCCGTTCTGATACCCAAAGATTTGCACCTTGAATATCAATGAGATTTCTGCGCTTTTGACTTTTTTGTTCTAGCTGAATACTTGTCACTTTGGTTGTTTTTACTTTTGTATCTGCAACCTTTTGAGTAGCCTTGGCTACAGATGCTTCATGTTTCTTTTTCGCAGTTCCGGCTGACACCTCAGCTTTGGTTTTAATCAGTCCGGCTGCTATTCTATCGATACTGCCATTGAGAAACTTTGCACGACCATTGCGGTGCGCTTGCGCTGCGCGTTGCTGTTCTTGCATAGCCGCAGCTTGGGTGCGTTTGAGTTCCTTTCTGGCGACTTCGTGCGATTGCAATGCTGCTTCTAACTCAATTTTTTTCTGTTCTCGATACTGAGAAAAATTGCTTCTATACACCTTCAAACCTACAGGTGTAAGTTCCCAGGTAACATCTGTCACTTGGTCTAAGAAAAAAGGTTTGTGGGAGACAATTACATACGCACCAGTGAAATCCAAAAGAAACTGCCTCAAGCTTTCTAATGCTGGCAAATCCATGTGGTTAGTTGGCTCATCCAGTAACAACAAGTTGGGCTGTTGAGATAAACCAATGGCTAGAAATACTTTTGTGAGTTCCCCACCACTCAAATTAACGATTGGTAAAGAAAGGTCAAGGATTGTGTTAAATTGCCCTTGCAAAATCTCTTCAATCTTCCACCATTCATCAGAGACAGAAATTAAAAAATTCAGGACTGTATCTGTATTTATTTCTTGTTTGATAGTACTGATTTGTGGCAAATAGTAGACAACACCATTCTGCCAAACAGAACCTGCACTGGAACTAATTTGACCTGCAAGTATCTTGAGTAGGGTTGATTTACCTACACCGTTGCGACCGACTAAAGCGATGCGTTGACGCGAAAGCGTCTTGCCAAAGGCATCGCCTGCCTCAATACTCACTTTAACTTTTTGAAACAAGGTTCTTTCTAAGCTGAGTTCATAGGCTAAATTCTCAGCTAATAATATTGATTTCTGCATTCTTGTCAAACCTCAATTCGCAAATTTCCACCTATCTCCGCACAACAATTACGGGTGGATTAGGCACACAACAAAATCAGCCGCAGCAGTTTTTCAAGCAGCTTGATGTAGAGAATAGTGATAATCTTTAATGCATGACTATTGTGAAGTAACCTGTCAAATTTATAGTGTTTATCGGGCTTTGACATTTGTTGCTTGGATGCAACAGTTCTTTGGTACTACTTCATTTCAGCTATCTCGCTGGCGGTGAGGTTTGATATCGATTACAGTGTAGCACAAAGAATTTCGCAAGGATAGCGATCGCTTTTTTGTGTCACAGACATTTCCCTTAAAGGGGGAACTCCCACACGCAAGTGTTCTCGCGCCTCTGTCTTTAATCAAGTTTTTTAACCACAGAGGCGCAGAGAACGCAGAGGTAGGAGGTTAAGGAGTAATTTTGATACAGAAGAGTTTATTTACCCGTACCCTAAAGATCGGCGATCGCTTACTACAACACTGCTAAAATAAATCCATAAATATATTTGATGCCGCATCCATTCTATGACTATTGCTCAGGAATTAGATTCTCAAGAAGGCATCTCTCAAGATGTTATCTTTCCCCCTGGTGATTTATATAGTGACGAACCACCTTTGGAAACTGAACTACATCTCCGACAAATAATTTTATTTTTAACATGTCTAGAATGGCTGTGGAAAGATAGAAATGACTTTTATGCTGCGGGAAACTTGACTATCTATTACAATCAGCGTCAACTCAAATCAAAAGATTTCCGAGGCCCAGACTTTTTTGTAGTGCTGGGATGCGAACGCAAAACCCGCAAAAGTTGGGCAGTCTGGGAGGAAGATGGCAAATATCCCAATGTAATTATAGAAATTTTGTCTGACTCAACAGCAAATACAGACAGAGGTTTAAAAAAAGAAATTTATCAAGATACTTTCCGCACTCCTGATTATTTTTGGTTCGATCCTTACACCTTAGAATTTGCTGGATTTCATTTAGTCGATGGAGAATATCAACCTCTACAAGCAAATGAACGAGGACATTTGTGGAGTCATCAGTTAGGTTTATATCTGGGAATTTATGAAGGTTTATTACGATTCTTTACACGAGATGGGCAACTAGTACCAACACCTGAAGAAACAGTAGAACAAGTAGAACAAAGGGCACAACAGGAAGCTGAAAAAGCAGAACGTTTGGCAGCAAAGTTGCGTGAATTAAATATCGACCCAGATACAGTTTAATGCGATATGGTATGCAGTTTTTGGCCAGGTATTGAGGAGGTAAGAGAAATAGCAATGCAGTTAATTATACCTTGATTTGGTTAAGATTCACTTAAAAATATATTGATATTTGTTAATTAAATTAATGCTCACCAGACATATCATTTAATATGCTTTTAAAATAATAATTAATATTAATTTGTATTTTACATTTATTTGTTTCGCTCTTTATTAGGGAACTTAGCCTCCGGAAAGCTGTTAGTATGAAAATTCTAGTTGTAGAGGATGACGAGTTAAATGCTTATGCGTTGACTGCCGTTCTCACTAATCAAAATTATGCGGTTGAAGTTGCCTCTGATGGGGATGCTGCTTGGGAATTAATCGAAGCTTATGATTATGACTTAATTCTCCTAGATGTGATGCTGCCTAAGCTAGATGGCATCAGTCTTTGTCGTCAAATCCGGTCTAGTGGTCTGCAAATGCCCATTTTATTATTGACAGGGTGTGATAGCAGTCATGAAAAAGCGATCGGGCTAGATGCAGGTGCAGACGACTATGTAGTTAAACCTTTTGAAGAAGAAGAGTTAGTTGCTCGTGTTAGGGCTTTATTGCGTCGTGGGAGGACAACTTCACAACCAGTACTAGAGTGGAGCAATTTACGGCTTGACCCTAGCAGTTGTGAAGTCACTTATGAGCAAGACTTATTGTCATTAACTCCCAAAGAGTATGGACTTTTGGAGTTATTTTTGCGAAACAGTCGCCGGGTGTTTAGTTGCAGCATGATTTTGGAACATCTTTGGTCTTATGAAGATACTCCTGGAGAAGAAGCAGTTCGCACCCATATCAAAGGATTACGGCACAAATTAAAATCTGTGGGAGCGCCCAGCGATTTAATTGAAACAGTCTATGGTATTGGCTACCGTCTGAAACCGCAGGAAGAGGAGGCGGAGGGGCAGAGGGGAGCCAGTGCGTTGGGCGGATCTGCCGACTTGAAGCAACTGGCGTGCAAAAACAAATCCCAGTTCCTAACTCCTAATTCCTCACTCAGCAGTGTTTCCAGGCGGGAGCAGACATTAACGGCAGTAGCTGAAGTTTGGCAACGGTTTAGCGGGCGGGTAGACGAGCAGGTGAAAGTGCTGGAGCAAGCAGCAGCTTTAAACCAGAAGGCTTTAAATCCAGAACTGAGAGCGCAAGCAGCACAAGAGGCGCATACCCTGGCAGGTTCATTAGGTACTTTTGGTTTAGCCGAAGGCTCAAAGCTAGCACGCAAAATAGAACTGCTGCTCAAATCTGATAAAACTTTGAAGCCATCTGAGATAGCAAATTTGCAAAATTGGGTGAAGCTATTGCGTCAGGAAATTGCAGCAAAGGGGCAAGAAACAGCATCCCCAGTAGCGATCGCTGATGAACTGCCTTTAGTATTGGTAGTTGACCGCAATGCTATCTTGGCCGAACAATTAACACAAGAATCTGTTAACAAGGGATTCAAAGTTATTAGTGCCACCAATCTAGATACAGCCAGAAATCTCCTTTACCGAGAGCATCCCCATGTGGTGCTGCTTGACCCTAGCTTTTCTCCCCATCAAGAAGATAGCTTTAGCCTGCTAGCAGAACTGGCTCAACGCAAACCACCTGTGCCAGTGCTAATTTTTACAGACCAAACAGATTTTACCAGTCGTTTACAATTAGCTCGTCAAGGCGGACATACCTTTTTGCAAAAGCCCATGCCTACTGCACAGGTGCGAGAAGCGATCGCGCAACTACTACAACAAGCACCCCATGCAGAAGCCAAAGTATTAGCTGTAGACGACGATCCGCAAATTCTCGCTTTATTGCAGACATTACTCAGCCCTTGGGGCTTGAAAGTGATTACCCTTGATGACCCACGCCAATTTTGGGAAACTTTAGAAGCCGTTACCCCAGATTTATTGATTTTGGATGTGGAAATGCCTTACACCAAGGGTATTGAACTTTGCCAAGTAGTACGTAACGACCCCCGCTGGAGTGAATTACCCATCTTGTTTCTGACAGTTCACAGCAATGCCGAAATTGTCAATCAAGTGTACAGCGTTGGTGCTGATGACTTTGTTAGTAAACCCTTTGTCGGGCCAGAATTAGTTACTCGGATTATCAACCGCTTGGAGCGAATGAAACTGCGGCAGCGCGTGGCTCAGGGGAGTAAAGGAGCAGGGAAGCAGGGAAGTAAAGAAGAACTAGCAAAAAATCTTTCCCCTCTACCCCTGCGCCCCTCATCCTCCTTTTCCTCTGATTGGCGTGTCATATTTGATGCTGAACCAGAATGCGTCAAAATTGTGGCAGCCGATGGCACTTTGTTGGAAATGAATCCAGCAGGGCTGACGATGATTGAGGCAGACAGCGCCGCACAGGTAATTGGCAAATCAGTTTATTCTCTGATTGCTCCAGAAGATCGGGAGACATTTCGGACCATGAACGAAATTGTCTGTCAGGGTAGTAAAGGTACTATGCAGTTCGAGATTGTAACTTGCCGGGGTAATCGCCGTTGGATGGAAACTCATGCAGTACCTCTGCGTGACAAAAAAGATGGCAGTGTAGTGCAGTTAGCCATAACACGGGACATTACGCAGTCAAAACAGGCAGAGGCAGAACTGCGGCGGTTAAATCGAACGCTTCAGACATTGAGTAATTGCAATAAAGTAATTGTTCGTGCCAAAGACGAGAGCAATTTGCTAGAGAATATTTGCCAAATTATCGTAGAAGTTGGTGGCTATCGGTTGGCATGGGTTAGTTTTGCCGAAAATGATACCCAAAAAAGTATCCGCCCAGTAGCTCAAGCGGGTTACGAAGATGGATACTTGCAATCTCTCAACCTCACTTGGTCAGATACAGTTCGCGGACAAAGCCCTACAGGAATAGCTATCCGCACAGGTCAAATATCTATAGTCCAGAATATTTTGACTGACCCCAAATATGAAATTTGGCGGTGTCAGGCGAACTCACGAGGCTATGCATCAGCGATCGCCTTACCTTTAAAAGATAATGGTATAGCTTTTGGTGCGTTGAATATATACTCCACCGAAGCAAATACCTTTGATGCCGATGAGGTGAAACTTTTAGAAGAATTAGCAGCTGATTTAGGATACGGCATTGTAGCATTGCGAAATCAGCGCGATCGCTCCTTGGCAGAAAACGCACTGCGAGAAAGTGAAGCCAGCTACAAACAGCTGATAGAACTCTGTCCAGAAGCAATTTTTATCCAAAGTGAAGGCAAATTTATTTTTTTAAACAGTGCCGCCATCAAACTTTTTGGTGCAACTAAAGCCGAAGAATTAATAGACAAACAAGTAGTTGATTTTGTACATCCTAATTCACAAACTTTAGTTCAGGAACGAATCCAATACTTGAGAGAATTCCAACAGCCAGTACCATTACTAGAAGAAGAATGGCTGCGGTTGGATGGAACAACAATTGATTTAGAGGTAGTCGCAGCTCCTTTGGTTTACCAGGATAAATTAGCGGCTCAAGTCGTTGCTCGTGACATTTCCGAGCGCAAACAAACAGAGAAAGCCCTATACAAAGCTAATAACGAACTGGAATTAAGAGTAGCAGAGCGTACCGCTGAATTAATTACCGTCAACCGAAAGTTGCAGTCAGAATTAGATGAACGCCAGCGCACACAGGAAGCACTACGAGTATCGCAAACTCGGTTTGAAGGTATTTTAGGCATAGCCGATGATGCAATTATTTCCATCGATGCCAGCCAAGGCATTACCTTATTTAACCAAGGAGCAGAGAAGATTTTTGGTTACTCTGCCTCGGAAATTTTAGGACAAAGTCTAGGAGTACTCTTACCACAGCGTTTTGCTCAAGTGCATCGTCAACATGTAGTTGACTTTGGCAAATCTCCCAATATGGCTCGCAGAATGGGAGAACGGCGGGAAATATTTGGTCGTCGCAAGGATGGCACCGAATTTCCGGCGGAGGCTTCCATATCCAAATTAAACATAGAAGAAGAAATTGTTTATACGGTAATTTTGCGTGATGTTACTGAGCGCAAGCAAATTGAGCGGATGAAAGACGAGTTTGTATCTGTTGTCAGTCACGAACTCCGCACACCCCTGACTTCAATTCACGGGTCTTTAGGAATGCTAGCAAGTGGTCTGCTACAGCCAAACTCTGAGCAGGGAAAACGTCTCTTAAAAATTGCTACTGATAGCACTGAACGTCTAGTACGCTTGATCAATGACATTTTAGACATTGAACGCATCGAGTCTGGCAAAGTGAAAATGGAACGAGAAATCTGCAACCTTGCTGAATTGATTGATTCAGCAGTGAATATTATGCAGCCCCTCGCCAACAAAGCGGGGGTGACGCTATCCATTTCTAGCTTATCTGTGCAGTTATGGGCCGATCCAGATCGGATTGTACAAACCTTGACCAACTTATTGAGTAATGCCATTAAATTTTCGTTTGCGGGCACAACTGTATGGCTGGCGGTTCAACAACAAGAACATGAAGTGCTGCTGACAGTCAAAGACACCGGACGCGGCATCCCATCTGATAAACTCAACAGTATTTTTGAACGTTTTCAACAAGTTGATTCTTCAGATTCCCGCGATCGCGATGGTACTGGCTTGGGCTTGGCAATTTGCCAAAGCATTGTGCAACAGCACGGCGGGTGCATCTGGGTTGAAAGTGCATTGAGTGAAGGTAGCACATTTTTCATGACCCTCCCAATTCTGGCAGTTCCCCAAAGTATAGAATCAGAACACTCCTCAACTCCCCACTCCCCACTCGTTTTAGTGTGTGACGATAACCAAATCATTCGCACCGAACTGCAAACTTTACTAGAACGAGGAGGATATCGGGTTGTGACTGTGGCTACAGGTAAAGAAGCGATCGCTTTAGCAGCTGTCCAACATCCAGATGTCATTTTATTAGATTTGCTGATGCCGGGAATGAATGGTTGGGAAACAATGGCTGTCTTAAAGGAACGGGCAGATACTAAGGACATCCCCATTGTCATTTGTAGTGTTTACAAGCCAACTACAACTATTCAACCAAGTGCAGATTTTGTTGATTGGGTAAGTAAACCTGTGCAAGAAAGTTATCTGTTGCAGTCACTCAAGCAAGCGATAGCTAAACCCAGTAAGCAAGTCTGCATTCTCATTGTTGAAGATGACAACGATTTAGCAGAATTGCTCATCACCTTGTTTGAGAGGCATGAAATTGAAACCTTCCCAGCCAAAACTGGACGAGAAGCAATTCGCCTCAGCCAACAAGTCAATCCCGATTTGATAATTCTCGATTTAATTTTGCCAGAAAGCGATGGCTTTGCAGTGGTAGATTGGCTACAGCAGCACAATCATCTTTGTAATATTCCTGTAGTAATTTACTCAGCCAAGGATTTGGACGAGTCCGAACGCAATCGTCTCAAATTAGGACATACAGAATTTTTAACCAAAGGACGTGTGACAACCCAAGAATTTGAACAGCGAGTGATGGAATTACTTCAGCGAATTACTCATCAACCAACTGAGTACTGAGTTCTGAATGCTGAGTCCTAAGTGTTTAAGATTCCACAGAACAGCTTTGTAGTAAATATTGTTAATCCAAAATTGGTATCAGAAGGAAGGCAGTAATGACAAAAAAGCGAATTCTAGTGGTTGATAACGAGCAGTATATTCAAGAAGTTGCCAAGATTTGCTTAGAAACGGTGGCAGGTTGGGAAGTGCTAACGGCGAGTTCTGGTCAAGAAGGCATAACTCAAGCCGAGACTGGCCAGCCAGATGCAATTCTGCTAGATGTCATGATGCCAGATATGGATGGCATTACTACCTTTGAGAAACTACAAGCAAATCCCATGACCAAAGAAATTCCAGTGATTTTGTTAACTGCCAAAATCCAAGCTTCTGACCGTCGGCGTTATGCTCAACTGGGGATGATAGGGGCGATCGCTAAACCGTTCAACCCGTTAGAATTGGCTGGTAAAATAAAAGATGCCCTTAACTGGGTTGACTGAAAACAAATATAGTCAAGAAAAAAGCACCCCTAAGACGCTGTTTAAAAAGTCCCTATTGATGTATCAAATACTTTCAGATCCCCCTAAATCCCCCTTCAAAAGGGGGACTTTGATTTTAGTTTCCCCCCTTTTTAAGGGGGGTTAGGGGGGATCGATAAGTGCTTATAATCACAGCCAAACACTTTTCAAACAACCTTTAAGGATGCTGTAAAAAGATGATGGATATAAGTTAAGTTCCTAGCACGTTAACCAGTTCCTCTAGCAGCACTTTAGCTTTGTACAGTTGCATCAATCTTTCTTGTTGATACCTGTAGGGATAATCCATTCTCCTGCCTTCAAGCGATGCCCTAATCAGTGCTATCTGTTCATCGGTCGGGTTTTCCATATGGTCGAGTGCATCCCCAATATTCTGAACATCAGCAAAGGTAGGATGTCTCAGTCCTTTCTCGTTTTCCATTTGTATAAGTGCCATTCTGGGGAATGCCATCAAAGCAGTGATAAAGGTAGTCTTGTAGCCTTGATTTCCTACTGGCTTGATACTGTACCTTTGACACAGTTCCTTTAATTCCTTGATGTTTCTAGTTTCAAGTTCGGTTCTTGTGAACATAAAATAGAAGTGTCTGTTTTTGTTAATGGACACGGGTAGCTGAAACTTTCCACGGCGACAGCTACCCAATAAATATTATTTATACATGTGTCGTCTTGTGCTTCAAGCTTTATTTATATTTCTCAACAATGCCTAATCCTAAAGGTAATCCTGAGAGTTTACAGCCATTTACTACTGACAGGGCGGAACCATTAATCGCAAAACTAACTCTCAGAGTCCCACAATCAATGATGGACAAGATTAAAAGTATAGAAAATTACCCAGAATTTTGTCGGCAAGCACTTAAAGAAGCGTTAGACAAGTTTGACCAGTCAGATGATGAGCAACAATGATTCTAGATAACGTGATGTGCGACTTTTTCTGAATCTTGTGGGATGGACATCTTGTCCGTCCTGTCTCGGCATAAGTAGATGAACAAAAATTATTTACAGTCATTGCGAGCAAAGCGTTCGCTGAAAGCGTTCTCGCAGAGTAGCAATCCCAACCCTTGCGATTGCTTTATTCCGCTGCGCTACATTCGCAATGACTTTGTGTAATTAATTATGTTTACCTACTTAGCTTCTCGAAGAGACGCTACGCGTAGCTTGCTTCCCCGTAGGGGTACGCTTAGAGCGATGCAGGAGCGTCATCCGAAGCGTGCGTTACGCTGTAGCGACTTCCGCCTCGACGTTTGCGACTTCCGTCTTCCCTGTAGCGACTCCCGCCTCGACATTTCCGTGTTTCGCGTAGCTTGTAAGAGCTTCTGTCTTCCCTGTAAGAACTTCCGCCTTGACGTTTCCGTGTTTCGCGCAGCTTGTAAGAGCTTCCGTCTTCCCTGTAAGAACTTCCGCCTTGACGTTTCCGTGTTTCGCGCAGCTTGTAAGAGCTTCCGTCTTCCCTGTAGGAACTTCCGCCTGACGTTTCCGTGTTTTGCGTAGCCTGTAGCGACTTCCGCCTTGACCAAACAAGGCAAGAGTAAAAAGTTAAAAGGTTACTAATTGTTACTTCTGCCTTCTGCCCTCTGCCCTCTGCCTTTCTTCAATTTGATGAGATAGCAGGACATACCTGCTGCTTGACATCAGGATGACTAGAAAAGTAATCTTTCAGCCACTCGCACCCCCGCACCAGCAGTTGATCTAAACCCTCAACCAGACGCAACTGCACAGTATTATCATCTACCCAAATCGCAATTTCCTTACCATCACGGCTAAACACTTCATATTTACCTTGATATTCAGCAAACTGCTGCCAAATATCCCCTACCTGCGTCCATAAGCGCACAGTGCCGTCTTCTGAGGCAGTGGCAACAGTCTTGCCATCTGGGCTAAATACTACGTTGTTGACCTTTCCGTTATGCTTGAGAATGGCAAGTTCTCCGCCTTGGGTGTTCCACAACTTGGCTGTGCCATCATCTGAGGCAGTCCCAACAATCTTGCCGTCTGGGCTAAACACGGCGTTGTTGACCTTTTCGTTATGCTTAAGAGTGGCAATTGCCTTGCCTTGGGTGTTCCACAACTTGGCTGTGCGGTCACTTAAGATAGTAGCAATAGTCTTGCTGTCGGGACTAAACACCACGTTCTTGATTTCTGGGTCATGCTTGAGGGTTGCAATTTCCCGTCCTTGCAGGTTCCACAACGCAGCAGTGCCGTTATAGGATGCAGTAGCGACAGTCTTACCGTCTGGACTAAATAGTACGTTGTAGACTGCGCTATGCTTGAGAGTCGCAATTTCCTTGCCTTGCAGGTTCCACAACTTGGTAGTAGTGTCATAGGATGCAGTAGCAACAGTCTTGCCGTCAGGGCTAAACACAACATTGTAAACCGCACCATTCAGATGGAGGGTGGCAATTTCCTCGCCTTGCAGATTCCACAGCTTGGCTGTACCATCACGTGAGGCAGTGCCTACAGTTTTGCGATCGGGGCTAAAAACCACGTTGTAAACCCAATCGTTATGCTTGAGAGTGGCAATTTCCTGTCCTTGCAGGTTCCACAACTTGGCTGTGCCATCACGTGAGGCAGTGCCTACAGTTTTGCGATCGGGGCTAAACGCTACGTTAAAGACCCCATCATTATGCTTGAGAGTGGCAATTTCCTTGCTTTGCATGTTCCACAACTTAGCAGTACTGTCATAGGACGCAGTGGCAACCGTTTTGTCATCGGCACTAAACACCACGTTGTTGACCGCATCTTTGTGCTTGAAGGAAGCAACTTTCCCGCCTTGCAAATTCCACAGCCTGGCTGTGCGGTCATCTGAGGCTGTAGCAACAAACCTGCCGTCCGAACTAAATACTACATCATTGACCGCATCGTTATGCTTGAGGGTGGTAATTTCTTCACCTTGCATGTTCCACAGCTTAACTGTATGGTCATCTGAGGCTGTAGCAACAAACTTGCCGTCCGAACTAAACGCCATATTATTGACTGTTTTATTATGCTTGAGGGTGATAATTTCCTTGCCTTGGGTGTTCCACAGCTTGGCTGTATCGTCACGTGAGGTAGTCCCAATAGTCTTGCCGTCCGGACTAAACGCCATATCGTTGACCGTATCGTTATGCTTTAGGGTGGCAATTTCCCCACCTTGCGGGTTCCACAATTTGGCTGTACTTAAACCTGAGATAGTCCCAACAGTCTTGCTGTCCGGACTAAACACCACTTTGTAGACCCTATCGTTATGCTTGAGGGTGATAATTTCCCTACCTTGGGTGTTCCATAGCTTGGCTGTGCCATCGTCTGAAGCTGTAGCAACAATCTTGCTGTTGGGGCTAAATGCCACATCGAAGATCAATCCGTTATGCTTAAGGGTGACAATTTCCTTCCCTTGGATGTTCCACAACTTGGCTGTGCCATCGTCTGAAGCTGTAGCAACAATCTTGCTGTTGGGGCTAAACGCTACGTTGTAGACTGCTTTGTTATGCTTGAGGGTGGTAATTTCCTTTCCTTGGGTGTTCCACAACTTGGCTGTGCCATCGTCTGAAGCTGTAGCAACAATCTTGCCGTTGGGGCTAAACACCACATTATTGACATCATCTTTATGCTGAAGCACAGCAATTTCTGTGCCTTGCATGTTCCACAACTTAGCTTCACCGTCCTCTGTTAGAGTGGCAACAGTCTTGCTGTCCGAACTCAATACCACCTTGTTGACCTCTTTGCTATGCCTTAATCGATTTTTCTCGCGGATATTTTCGAGAGTAGTTTGCAACGATAGCAGAGGACTAACGGTTGGGTATTTTATGAGTGGGCGATTATCTTTGACGACTTCTTTTAACTCTTTTATAGGTTCTATCGCTTCGATTAAATTCTCCAAAAGAAGAGGATACTGAGATAACTGCAATATTCTTGTTGCTGATTGTTCCAAGCGTGTTGCTATTTGGGCTTCTTGCCGGGCATTTTCAGCTGCTTGTACTTCTTGTTGTGCTTTTTTTGCTTCTTTTTGTGCTACTTCAGCATCTATTTTTGCTTTTTCAGCGTTTTGTTTTTCTATTGCTACCTGTGATTTAGCTTGTTCAACTTCTTGTTGAATTTTATTGAGTTGTGCAGTTTTTTGTTGTGATTCTTGATTAACCTTATTTAGTTGTGTTTGTTGTTGCTGTGCTTGTTGAGTTACTGTTTGTAATTTTTGTTGAGCTGCTAGGGATTTTTCTTCTGATTTTTGAGCTTTTTTATCAGCTGTTTCTGCTTTATTTAAAGCGTCCTCTTGTTTTTGAAGAGTTTCATCTAATTTTATTTCCGCATTTTGTAATTGCTGTAAAGATATTTGCAATTTTTCTTGTGCTTGATTTGCCTCATCGTTTTTTTGTTTAGCTTCTTCTGTCTTATCTTGCGCTACCTTTGTTTGCTGTTGTGCCTGTTGCAAACCAAATCCAGCCAAAGCTAAAGAAACAATTGCTCCAGTTACAGTAAAAAATAAAATTCGCCTAGCCTGCTTTTGTGCGCCTGCTAATACCTGATTAGCTTGCCTTTCTGTCTCTAAAGCATTTTCTGCTTGTTGTTGCGCCTGTGCCAAAAGCTGGTTAGCTTCTTGTTCTGCTGCTAAAGCGCCTTGTACTTCTCTGTTGGCAAAATCCTGACTAGCAGATAAATACTGATAATCTAAGCTGCTCAAACTCTTGCCTGTTGACCATTGTAGAGCTTCTAATAAAGCTTGTCCCCGCAATAGGCGCGACTCGTCTTGAGACTCAGAGGCAATCCAGGCATTAATTTCATTTGCATAAGGGCGGAGTTTTGCTAGTTGTTGTTCGCACCATTCCTGATTGAAGACCTCCTCATAAATGCGGTTATAAATTCGCATACCACCACGCTTAACTGCTAATCCTGTTAACCGCAGTTCTGTTTGTTCTGGGCTATCATCAGCTTCTACCTCTCCTTGTTGTAAAATTTGCTGAACTAAAGCTAATAATCTGCCAGTACGCTGTTCGCTACTTTGTAAAACTCTATTCTGTATTGTTCTTAAATGCTCCGGTTCATCTCGAATTTCCCAATTTTGAATAATCCGATCGCGAACAACATGAGCTACTATTTCTGACGGATTTCTGAACAAAGTCTCTTTAGCATATTGCACAAGTAACTTACAAACTTTTTGAGTCAGAAAAGGCTGTCCTCCTGTCCAGTCCAACACAACTTGCATTAATGCTTGCGAGTCGCCTATTACTGTTAGTCCTGTTGCCAGTGGTTGTGCTTCTAGGAGTTGAAATCCTGTTAAATCTATTGCTCGACCAATATTAAATGGTGTCCGTCGCTTATCTCCAATTAAATCGGAAGGTGTGGATACTCCTAGTAATGCAAATGTTAGGCGAGTGTATGCTGCCTGGTCTGCACGACGGTTGTAACATTCTCGAATAACTGCAAAAAAATCATCTAAATTAAATTGAATACTGAGAATACTGTCAATTTCATCAATAAAAATGACAATTTTACCAGCAATTGTCCTCAGTAAAACTGTTTCAATAAACTTGCTTAACCGCTGCACTGGCGATAGTAAATCGTTCTCTAACCACCAGTTATCTAAATCAAAATCATTATAAAGCTCAAAACTTCCTACAAGACTGTCAATAATCCCGGCATACCATTCTTGTGGAGTAATACCTGATGTCCCGATCGCAGTGATATCAACCGCAGCACAAGTAATTCCTTCTTGTTGCAATTGTTGCATAACATGCACCCGTAAGCTAGATTTCCCCATTTGCCTAGCGTTGAGGACATAACAAAATTCTCCCGCTTTTAAACTCTCATAGAGTTCGGCATCAGCTTGACGGGTGACGTAGGTGGGCGAATCTAGGGGTAGACTACCTCCAACTTGATACTGATACTGCATCATGGATTTTTCACTGCTAGCGAATTAATTCACAGGCATTTCTAGCCATTGTTGCAGTATTTTGACCATTATTTCAATTAAGAGACGGTCAACTCAATAAATCTCTGTATTTTTGCAATACTCTTGCTCTCTTATTTTCATTTGGCTTTACAAGCTTCAAGGATAAACATAAAAATGTTCTTAAAAAATAGTCAATTTTAATATATATTTATGATTTATTTAATTAACTAATAAAAATACCATAGCAGTCCTAAATCTTTGAAAAAGAAAATTCCCGACTTCACCGAAAAGTCGAGAATTTGGGTCTTTCAGTCTAATTTATAGTGAATCAGCGACAAACTACAGTATCAGTGCCATATACATTAATATCGCACATAGCGAGCAGGAACCCAGTGCCGACCATTTCGTGTGTTTTCCCAATGTCCAGGAATCAACCTCTGGCGGACAACTGGACGATGAACAACTGGACGGCGAACAACTGGGCGATGAACAACTTTAGGTTTAACTACAGGTCTGACAACAATCTTCGCTGCCGATGCCTGTGATGGGAAAGAAGCAAGTGCTAGTGGTAGAGCAAGTAAAGCACCAATTAGGATGCGTTTCATAATGTAATCTCCTATCAGTTAAATTTGATTTTTTGTACAACATTACTAAATAATTTGCGAACATTAATTCCACCTAATATTTAAAAATGTATTTAAAATCAAAGGTTTTTTCATTAAGAAAATTACCCGTGAATTTATAGGTATCTTGCTTGTTCGCGAATAAATTAGTTTGCTGTATTGCTATAGAGTTTAAAACACTAAATAAGAACACACATTGGAATAAAGTCATAATTTCAGCATGACTAAAGTCATGTTTAAGTAATGTGTAAATTTGGAAAATGAGGATGTGATAAGTGTTGATATTTTGTAAATGTGATAAATAAAACAATAAATGCATAAAGGCTATTGGTAAACAAAAAATATCTGTCTTTAGTTAGAGCTTCTAAAAACATATAAGTGGTAGTATAATTAGTTAAGATAATTTTTTATAAAGCGATCGCAATCAATAAAATACTCATGCAAATTAAATTTAGTAGTCCTAAATTATGCATGAACGATAAAATACCCGACTTGTTAGAGAAATCGGGTATTTGTGTCTTAGAAAAGCTTATTTGGCAAGTGAAAAGTGTAAATAATATCAAAGAAGACAGCACCAAAGCTATCAACTAAGAATAAATCGTAATTACGAATTACGAATTACGAATTACGAATTATCAATGTAGCCGCTAATTCTTTAAGGCGATCGCGGCCATCCCGGAAGACTGGCCAGCCATCTCCTACCAGCACCGCTTCTACCTGCGTTAATTCTGCCAGCCTTTGCACAGAAGCAACTGCTTGCTCCCGATTCAGCAACTTGTCATCTGGCAAGATAGTCAAGCTACCTGCTTTACGTGCCCGCACTAAATCTCCTGTAATCAAAGTCGTTTCCTCTAGTAGCAGAGCTAATTCACCAGGAGTTTTAGAGCCATGGAGTTCAATTGTCTTCAGTCCTGGCACTAACTCATCACCATCAGAGAGCCAGCGATCGCAATGTATGGGGAAAGAGTCTTTTTCTGCTACTGGGCCAGCTATCTTGGCATAGGTTTGATCGGCAATTTCTTTAGCTGCTCTGACATGCTCTGAGTTAGTTAGTACAATCCAAACCACACCACCGAGGGATTGCAGGTGATTCCAATCGTGATTTGATAAGGCTACTGGGTCAATCAAGATATTGCCATCTGGACGAATCCAGGCAATCCCATTGAAATCGATATTTCTTGCAGGGTTGAAAGTAGACCAGCCATATAGATCGGGACGGTGCAGAGATTTCATAATGATTCTGGTGCAGTACCTTCAATAATTAATAATTTTTATCAATAATGTATCAGGAATTCAGTTTATAGTTCAAGACTTGCATTTCTTTCAGTTCTGGGAATTGAGTATACTACTGTAAACTTATAGATTTTATGTATTTTAGTGAATTTCAGCAATTTCCAGATAACTGTAGTAGAGAAAAACGGAGAAGGCAGGTGACAAAGATTCAGCGCCAAAAAATATCAGCGAAGGCAAACCAGTTCACAGAGTCCGTGATTCGGGAGATGACACGGGTAGCACTGCAATATGGTGCAGTGAATTTGGCGCAGGGGTTTCCTGATTTTCCCTGTCCGCCAGAGTTAAAACAGGCAGCTTATGAAGCAATAGAGGCAGATGTTAACCAGTATGCAATTACTTGGGGCGATCGCGCATTTCGCCATGCAATTGCTAACAAAGTCCGCTGGTATCTGGGTTTAGACATTGACCCAGAAACACAAATCACCGTTACCTGTGGTGCTACAGAAGCAATGGCATCTGTAATGCTAGCAACCATCGATTCGGGTGATGAAGTGATTGTATTTGAGCCGTATTACGAAAACTACGGCCCCGATGCAATTTTGGCTGGTGCCACACCCAGATATGTAACACTGCATCCCCCTGACTGGACATTTGATGAAACACAGTTGTGTCAAGCTTTCAACGCCAATACCAAAGCCATCATTATTAACACCCCTCACAACCCCACAGGCAAAGTATTCACCCGTGAAGAACTCACTCTAATTGCCGAACTTTGTCAGAAGTGGGATGTACTAGCATTCACAGACGAAATTTACGAACACATCCTCTATGATGGAACTCAACATATTGCCTTAGCGACTCTTCCCGGTATGGAAGAACGCACCGTCACCATCAACGGTCTTTCCAAAACATACAGCGTCACCGGCTGGCGCGTAGGCTACATCTTGGCAAACTCCGAATTGACAGGAGCCATTCGTAAAGTCCACGACTTCTTAACCGTCGGTGCCCCTGCACCATTACAAAGAGCTGGAGTTGTCGCTATGCAACTGCCACCATCGTATTATGAAGAACTAGCCAAACTGTACCGCCAAAAGCGAGACAGCATTTTACAGATTCTAGATAGAGTGGAAATTCCTTATTTCATTCCTAAAGGAGCCTATTACGTCTTTGCAGATATCTCGAAATTTGGCTACAAAAACGATCTCGAATTTACTAACCACTTAATTAAAAATATTGGTATTGCAGTAGTTCCTGGTTCCGGCTTTTTCAGCCAACCAGAGAAAGGACAATCATTCATCCGCTTCTGCTTTAGCAAAAAACCAGAAACCCTCCAAGCCGCTGCCGACAGATTAGTCAAACTGCAATCAACTGTTTCAGTTAAAAATTAATTAAAGACTAGGTTAGTCTTCACTCAAAATTAACTTTCTTCTCTCTGCGCCTTGGCGGTTCGTTTCAACATCCCAAACTTAATTCATCAAAATGAAAGACCCATAACCACTTTTTCAGTAAGGAGTAACCATGACTACTTACGACAACATTTTGCAAACGATTGGTAGAACTCCATTAGTCAGACTCAACACAATTACAGAAGATATTCACTCCGTTATCTATGCCAAAGTAGAATATCTAAATCCTGGCGGTAGTACCAAAGATAGAATTGCCCTCGCCATGATTGAAGCAGCAGAACAAGCAGGTCAACTGCAACCAGGAGGAACCATAATTGAAGCTACAGCAGGCAATACAGGCGTAGGACTAGCACTAATTGCAGCAGTTAAAAAATATCGCTGCATCTTTGTAATGCCCGATAAAATGAGCCAAGATAAAATCAACTTGCTCAAAGCTTATGGTGCAGAAGTAGTTGTAACGCCCACATCTGTAGCACCCGACTCGCCAGAAAGTTATAACAGTGTCGCAGAAAGACTCGCCAAAGAAATACCAGGAGCGTACAGACCAAATCAATTTGAAAATCCAAATAATCCTCTTGCTCATTACTTAACAACTGGCCCAGAAATTTGGATAGATAGTAATGGCAAAGTTGATGTTTTTGTTGCAGGTATGGGAACAGGTGGCACTATTTCAGGAGTTGCCAAATATCTCAAAGAACAAAACCCAAATATTGTGATTGTCGGCGCAGATCCGGAGGGTTCTATTTTATCAGGAGATACTCCCAAATCTTATAAAGTTGAAGGTATTGGTGAAGACTTTATTCCCAAGACTTTTAATCGCCAATTAGTTGATGAAATGGTTCGGATTAGTGATAAAGAGTCTTTTAATATGGCTCGTCGTCTTGCCAGGGAGGAAGGCTTACTAGTTGGAGGTTCCTGCGGTACAGTAGTAGCCGCAGCGCTCAAGTATGCAGCTCGATTATTAGAGCCAAAATATATTGTAGTATTGTTGCCAGATACTGGAAGAAACTACATCAATAAAATTTATTCCGATGCCTGGATGCAGGAAAATGGTTTTTGGGAAGGTAAAACGGTAAAAACCATCAAAGTTGGTGAAATTTTAGCTCAAAAAACTGATTTTCCTTCTTTAGTTACTGTCAGTCCTCGCGATACCTTGAGCCAAGCAACAAACCTGCTACAAAAGCTGAATATTTCGCAGTTACCTGTAATTGATAATAACCATGTAGTAGGTAGCCTGAATGAAGCATCTTTAATGAAATTTCTCCATGATGGAATTAATTTTTCTAACCAAGAAGTTCTAGCAGTTATGGGGAAACCGCTGCCAATTCTCGATGAAGAAGTCGATGTTTCCGAGGCTTATCGAGTGCTTTTATCAGGGACAACAGGTATTATTATTACGCGCCAAGATGTTCCGATCGGATTAATTACTAGAGCCGACTTAATTAGATATTGGATTAGTCAAACCCAAGAAGAATCAAGAGAAAATAATGGAATTTGAAACTAGAGCGATTCATGAAGGGCAACAACCAGACCCCCAGACTGGTGCAGTAATTGTACCAATCTATTTGACTTCTACCTATGAGCAACAAGCGATAGGTCAGCACAAAGGATATGAATATTCTCGCACGGGAAACCCGACTCGCACAGCTTTAGAAGAAGCTTTAGGATCGATTGAAAATGGAAAATTTGGTTTAGCATTTGCTTCTGGATTAGCTGCCACTACTACTGTATTAAGTCTGCTTAAAAATGGCGATCGCATTGTTGCTGGTGATGATTTATATGGTGGTACTTATCGTTTACTAGAGAGAGTCGTCAAAAATTGGGGTGTGACAACCACCTATGTTGATATTGATAACTTGAATGACTTTGAAACTGCCATTCAGCCCAATACTAAGCTAATTTGGGTTGAAACTCCCACTAATCCATTGTTAAAAATTGTTGATATAGCTGTACTAGCAAATATTGCTCGTAAACACAACATTCTTTTAGTAGTAGATAATACCTTTGCTAGTCCTTATTTTCAAAAACCGTTAGATTTAGGTGCTGATATTGTCGTTCACAGCACGACTAAATATCTAGGGGGACACAGCGATATTATTGGTGGGGCAGTTGTTACATCTAACGAGCAACTATACACCGAACTGAAGTTTTATCAAAATGCGATCGGAGCAGTTCCTAGTCCCTTTGATAGTTGGCTAGTGCTGCGCGGAATTAAAACTCTGGCTGTGCGAATGCGGGAACATGAAAAAAATGCTTTATTTTTGGCTAAATTTTTAGAAAAGCATCCTAAAGTCGAGCGAATTTATTATCCAGGGTTAGCCAGTCACGAACAATATCAACTAGCAAAAGCACAAATGTCTGGCTTTGGGGGGATGATTAGTTTGGAATTAAAAGGTGGTTTTGCTGAGGTGGAAAGATTCGCTTCCCGAACCAAGTTATTTTTACTAGCAGAGAGTTTGGGAGGGGTTGAGTCGCTGCTTTGCTATCCTGCCAAAATGACTCATGGTTCTCTACCAGAAGCAGAACGGCTTAAAAGAGGAATTAAGGATAATTTAATTCGTCTTTCTGTAGGAATTGAGCATCCACTAGATTTGCAAGCTGATTTAGAAAACGCTCTCAACTAAGAATAGGGGGTGGGAAAGAGATATTTTTATTCCCTTATTGTGCCCATTTGGGGCATAAACCCTATCTTGAAAGTAGAGAGGTTTTATGAAACTTCTCTACAGGGGCGATCGCGTCCATTTTAGGGTGTTATCCGAATATTAATGTGTACCTAACTTCAAGTTAATAGAAGTTAATAAATTGCTGCTGATTCGGCATTTGTTAAAAAAGTATGACATCGTTATTTAGCTAAATCTTAAGTCTTTATTTCGATACTCAAGTTAGATAATTCTTTGCTTTTCCAATCTCCCACAGTCAACGCGGGATTACAACATTGACTGAGCAAGAACTATCAAAAAAACAACACTAATTTATGTGGAATTAGCTTTAATGATCGGTAATTATATCGGAATTGTTGATTTATAAAATATGTAAGAAAAAACCCCATTGACTCTTTAAAAAGATAAGATTACTGTTATGAGTAGTCCTTAAAGGACACTACCAAGACATCAATAAATCAAGAGGTATTTCCTATGATGATGATGATGACCGAATCTATAACTCCCGAAATGCAAACTTGCATAGACGCTTGTATGGACTGTCACAAAATGTGCATGGAAACCATGGCTTATTGCATGAGCAAGGGTGGTCAGTACATGGACATGGGCATGATGGGCATGATGCGTGACTGCGCTGAAATGTGCATGATGTGTACGAATATGATGATGGGTGGTTCTGAGTTCATGGGACGCACCTGTATGCTTTGTGCTGAAATGTGCGATCGCTGTGCAATGGCTTGCGAACAAATGAGCGACGATCGAATGATGATGGATTGTGCTGCTGCTTGCCGCAAGTGTGCAGAATCCTGTAGATCGATGCAAATGATGCCTGCTTAATTTTGCTACCTAGCAGAAATTTCTCTGCAACCTATAATTCAAGCGCTCAGGCTCTTAGGGTCTGGGCGCTTGAAGTTTTGTTAAATTAATCAACATTCAAGTTGTATTTTCATCTTGGAGATGAAACCAAACTATAAAATTGTTGAGATTAAAACTGCTTTTTATAAGCCAATACGGTTCAGTTAAGGCTAAAACTCTTTGTCAAAGTCAAATTTTTTAAAGTAGACGCTTCTGCGGGCAGCCGCAGAGTACCGCCTTCTCTGAAGGAGAACGCCAAGCCCGCACACAGAAGAAAGAAATGTTTAACTGAACTGTATTGTTTTATAAGCAACTCATCTACATAAAGCTGAAACAAACATTGGCTTTGAATTTTTCGCTAAACTCCAGTCAGATGCCATCTACAGGAGTTCATAGCTTGCACTGACACGAAGTGAGCTTCCATGAAATACTTATCCTGCTGATGTCTTATGGCTAAGGGCAGATGAAACAGCTAAAATCCCGTTCTCAAGACCTGCGGAGTTTATTTGAGAACAACATCACAATTGAATATGTAGCAGAACCTCTGAAAGCTGTATCGGCTGAGGCAGAGGTAACAGAGGTACTACATTGGATGCAGGCACAGGATTTTGATGTTGTTGGAATTGAAAAGGAAGATACCATCACTGGCTATATCGAACGCTCTAGTTTGATGCAAGCTAAATCAGGTAAATGCAGTGATTATCAACGAGTGTTTCATCCCAAAGAACTCATCGCCATTTCCACCCCTCTGATCAAGCTGCTACCCATCCTGCAACAAACTCCGCGATTATTTGTTTTAGATTGCAATCAGGTAAGTGGAATTGTTACATGTGGGGACTTACAGAAAGCCCCAGCAAGAATGCTGCTGTTTGGTTTGGTGACACTGTTAGAAATGAATCTGCTGCGGTTGGTGCGAATCTACTATCCCCAAGATTCTTGGCAAAAAGTTCTCAAACCTGAGCGGTTAGAAGTTGCCCAACGTCTATGGCGAGAGAGCCAGCAAAGAAACGAAGCAATGGATCTATTAGACTACCTTCAATTTTGTGATAAACGAGAGTTGGTTTTAAATCAAGCAGAACTTCTCCAACAACTCGAATTGAAATCGAAACGTTTTGGCGAACGCTTCCTGAAATCTGCCGAACAGTTGCGAAACCGCTTAGCTCATGCCCAAAATTTAGTTAGTGGTTCCTCATGGACAGAGTTGATTTCCCTAGCAGAGGCAATGGAAAAGCTGTTAATCCGTTGTGAAGAAATTGAGTAAACCTGTTGCAATAGCGGCATATAAACCGTCTAAAGCAGCAGCAGTTTACGCTGCATTTACTGTATTGAGTAGTGATAGTGTTTATCCCAATGCCAATTTTCCTCATACCAAGAAAAAATCAGGAATTCTTGGATACAGAACTAGCAAAATTGCGATCGCATTTAATCATTTCAGACTGGATTATACCTGCGAAGATTCAGTAGGTGGAGGAATAATCTCTAGACCATACCTCGAAGCAGCCGCTAAAACTTTTTCGATGTCTGCGGGACTGACAGTAGGTGATGATATCCTCTCTAAGACTGGCACACCTACTTCTATGAAAAACTTTTCTAACCCTGCGGGCGTGACCCAGCACAGCAATTTTGCTGGCTCTAAACCAATGTTTGTAAACCTATGGAGTTGTCCTTTGGGAGAATGGAGAAAGGTTCCAGGAGTCGCTAGAATTATTTGCTCATCAAGCTGAAATTCCAATTCTCCCTCTTGAATATAAAAAGCTTCGTCTTCGTGACTATGAATGTGGGGAGGTGTACCGCTTTGCGGTTGAACAATAATCTCAACTAGGGCATAGGCTTGACCAGTATCTTCACCTACAGCTTTAAAAGTATACAAATCCCCAAGCACCCAATAGGAAGAACCTTGTCCTGGTTGCTGGAATATTCCTTTTTGATTAACAGTCATGGTAATTTCCTCACTCATATGCACTAGGAATTGGGTAACTTGTTGCTCAACGACCATTGCCTTTTAATTAAATCTGGCTGACGATAGCCGCAGCGAAAGATACACTGCATTTTTGAATACTGCTACTGCTAAAGGCAAACCATGCCAGTTTGCATAACGGGGGTAATACCAATTCGTAATTCGTAATTCGTAATTCGTAATTAAGAAAGTCCCATTTAATCTAGGTTTCTGGGTTTGGATCTGTATCATTATTTTTGGGAAATGGTATAACCCCCCGAAGTTACTCCACTTGGGCAAAGCCCAAGACCGCACTTCTCTCCGCAAGCAACTGGCTTTTCCTGGCAACTTCTCTTTGCAGCACTGGACTCACTGCGTCATCTTCTGTTGCTGTCTTTTGGAGAACTGCTATTAAGTAACTGCTGTAGCTTCCACTTCACCAGTCTGAGCATTATTACTAACTTTCAGGACGGTATCTATCGCATCTGCACCAATCCGAACAGCTATTTCTGGGCAGGGCTTGTTGGCATGGGTGTTAACTTGGATAATATCTTTTTTATCTAGGCTGACTTCTTGTCGCCCATATTTGAGGACAGTTGACATCCAAACTAATTCGTCCATAAACCTTTCCATACGGCGAATGTAAGTTGGTTTGTCAATCAAATTGTCCGATTCATCAAATAGTTGCTTAACGTTGCTAAAGTTGAGGTCATAGAAAATAGTTACTAACCCCAACTCCCGCATCACAGGTAGGAGGTTTTGAATAACCCTTGTGCCACCAAAAGGGCCTGCTGAAACGCCACACAGTCCCACGGCTTTATGAATGTATTCTTTGAGGCAGGTATCAAGTATATGTTTGAGCAAACCTGGATAACCGTGGTTATACTCTGGTGCAACAATAATTAATCCATCTGCTCGGTCAATAGTTGCAGAAAATTGAGGGTCTTTGAGCGATTCACCTGCATCATCTGTAGCGATCGTAATATTTCTAATATCGATGAGTTCGGTTTCTAGGCGATCGCGTGCTGCAACCTGCTCAACGATAAATTTAGCAACGCGATCGCTCTGGCGACCTTGACGGGGAGTGCCGAGGATAACTGGAATAAATAGGGATGAATCTGGCATAGTTTTTTCTCGCTACTGTTCTTGATAGTTCCAAAGTAGTCCACCATCCACAAAGAAAGTGCTACCTGTAATGTAGTCAGCATCAGAAGAAGCCAGAAATGTCACTAGAGAAGCGACATCTTGCGGTTGACCCAAGCGACCAAGAGGAATATTTTTTAATAGCGCGCCCAACTTTTCTGGGTCGTTCAACAACTTGGTATTAATCGGAGTTTCTATTGCTCCTGGTGCAACATTATTAATCGTAATACCCAAAGCACCCAACTCAACTGCTAAGTTACGAGCAAGCATTTTCATCCCGCCTTTGCTAGCACAGTAAGCAGTGAAATTGGGAAATGGTAGTTCTTCATGCACCGAACTAATATTAATGATTTTTCCAGTCTGCTTAGTTTCAATCAGGTGTTGCACAAAAGCTTGAGTGGCAAAGAAAACACCCTTTAAGTTAACATTCATCACAGCGTCATAATCTGCTTCTGTAACTTCCCAAAATGGTGCATGTTTTTCAATGCCAGCATTGTTTACTAGAATATCTAACTTCCCAAAATGGTTAATGCTTTCTGTGATTAATTGACGCACTTCACCAACACTGCCCAAGTCTGCCTGAACTGTGTAACCATGCGATTTGGGATAAGAAGCCATGTGACAATTACCACCAATAGCCTCTACCTTTGCTAAGGTTTCCTCTGCTCCTTCTGGGTGAGAGCGATAGTTGATCGCCACATTTGCCCCTGCTTGAGCAAGAGCCAGAACAATTCCCTGTCCGATGCCTTGACTGCTACCAGTAACTAGGGCGACTTTACCTGCTAATTTCATAAACTTTCTCCTTGTGATTTATGGTTGAGTTGTTGGTTAATCTTTACTGACTCAAATTGGCAGTACCAAAAGTAGCATTAAATTTGCGACACCAGATAGCAACAGATTTGTAATCTGCTAAATTGATTTCGTTAGAAATGGCATATGTTTGAGCGCCACTATATTTTTGCAAGGGCGCAAGAATGATATAGTCTTCTTTTTTTAGGGGATAGGATGGTGGCTTAGTTGAATTAATTACGTTATCTGAACGATGCAAAATTACTACCAAATCTGGCCCTGATTCAGATGTCTTGAACGATTGTTCAAGTTCTAGAAAGAATTTACCATCTTTGTTAGTGATATGGACTGCTCCTTGAGTGGAATGTTCTCCAGAAACAAACATGCTTGACTTCATAACAGTTGATTCTTGAGATTGTAATGACCGATCTAAAGGCTGTACCTGAGTTGAAGATACGGGAACAGATGCATTCATAGCAATAGGACTTTCATTAGACTGATTAGTTGATACTCTTCGAACACAGCTAACTAAAACAAGAGAAGACAAACTCAGTATTAACAAATGCCTTAATTTCATGATTGAAATTCCTCAATGCATCAATCAGCGATATAGCTCTTGGCTTGAACTTTAAACTAATTGTTACTTAAATAATTAATCTAAAAATTATGGGTATATAAGGATTGATATCTAGAAAGCTGATATTTTGTTTAGAAGGTTCTTAAAGATTTCTCAGCAAAATTTCAATTTTTAGGTTATGAGCGATTAAGTGTAAATAAAGATAAGTAGAACGGCTGAAATAATTCACGCGATGTCATTGCGAATGGAACGAAGTGGAATGAAGCAATCGCAAGGGTTATATCGATTTTACATTCTGTTACATAGCTAGGTTTATTTTCACCGACTTACTTACAGCAGTCAAGTTATTATCAGACTATGGGTTTGTTTCGCTTCACCTACTATAACCACCCTGATTTTTGCTTGTTATTTATTGTATAAATTTACATATACTTAAGTAAAATTTCATATTTATTGTGCATAAATAACACATTTATCTAGTAAAATTTTCCCATGAAATTATGTGGATATCCAGAGTTAATATCTGGAAAATCCAAAATTTAACATTTAATTTTTCAACTTAATTTTGCTAAACCATGCAACAAACATCTATGAGCAAAGCCAATGATGAAGAAATGTTGTTGCAACCAACTTGGCAGCGTGAGCGGCAGATAATCGCACGGTTGTCTTCTTTGAACTATCGCACTGGCGAACTGGGTAGCTATTTGCACAACATTGCTTGCGGAGTCAGCGAACTAATAGGAGTCGATTGGACGATTGTTACCTTTTGCCAAGAGGGTTTTGAAACTGTTCTAGCAAGTAGTCTGGAAATGGCCGAAGATGCGCCCCGTGTTTATGCGCTGCATGGTCGGTTAATTGCTACAGTCATTCAAATTGGTCGCACATTAGCTGTTGAGGATGCTGTAGCTAATCCAGAGTACGGCAAACCTGCACCAGGTTATCGAGCATATTTAGGGATACCATTGCAAACGTCTGAAGGTCAAGTATTCGGTACTGTTTGCTCTTTTCATCGGCAAGCAAGGGAATTTACAAAAGAAGAAATCCAAATTGTGGAACTGTTTGCCGAACGTGCGGCAACAGCGATCGACCATTATCATCTTTACCAGCAGCAGTGCCAGTTTAATCATATCCTGGAGGCTGAGGTAGAAAAACGCACCGCAGAACTGCGAGCAGCGCAAGCCAAGCTTTTAGAACAGGAACGGTTGGCAGCCATTGGAGAATTTGCGGCAATGATTGTGCATGAAATTCGCAATCCCCTAACCACAACGATTATGGGATTGAAGTATTTTAAGAAAACCATTCTGACTGAAGCCGCACAAGAACGATTATCGCTAGCACTTAGTGAGGCTAGCCGTCTAGAAAATCTGCTGAGTGAAATTTTGCTTTACGCCAAGCCTCAGGTATTGCAACTGTCTGAATTGGATGTGAATGAATTCATCTGTGAGTTGTTGATGCCAATGCGTGAAATGCCAGAAGCACTCTCTCGGCAAATCAAATTTATCCCAGCGTTACCTACAGTCAAAATCTTGGGGGACAGAGATAAGCTCAAACAAGTGTTTATTAATATTGTCCGCAATGCCTGTGAGGCAGTCTCAGCAGGAGATGTCATTAAATGGAAAGTAGACAGTTCGTTAGATAAAGTCTACATCAATGTCTGCAATGGTGGTGAGCCAATTCCCTCAGAGATTTTGTCAAAGCTAACGCATCCGTTCTTTTCTACGAAATCTAGTGGTACTGGATTGGGGCTTGCCATTACCAAACGCATCGTCAATGCTCATGGTGGGGAATTATCCATTCAGTCTGACACAGTCACAGGTACTACAGTGAGTGTTCAATTACCTGTTGCCTCTTGACTTGAAAGAGAGTGTAAGGGTGTGGGGTGTAGGGGGAAAATTTCTGTATTCCTTGTCCTTTTTTCATGCATGACGACGAAATTTTTTCATTTCCCGGATTGACATCGAAAAGATAACGTCGCGCTCCCTGTGGACTACCATTAATTGTGGCGATCGCACTTCTGCAACCCGATGATTTAGAATTAGCAACAACGTTTGATACTCAAGCACAGATAGTTGATGACGAAGCACCAACACAAATATTTGTTGCTGGACAACCAATATCAAAGGTAATGTCAGCCCTAAGTGTTAGTTGGAAAAAGCAATCGCTAGTAAACTCAGCAGTAGCAAAAGAAACTTTCAGCACCTTGGATAAGCTGTTATTGATGTTTGAAAGCAGTCTTTTGCGAACGGTGAAGGAGAACGCCAAGTAGAAATTTGTACCGCAACTGCTGTTTGCTGTTCAGGCTTTAATCTAATGCATTCTGGCACTAATATCTACCTCATCACTCTTGAGCTGACCATCTTCCATATAAACGATGCGATCGGCAATATCGAGAATGCGGTTGTCATGAGTAACTAACAAAATCGTACAGCTTTGTTCTTTAGCTAGCTTCTGCATTAATTCCACAACATCGCGCCCAGATTTTTTGTCAAGTGCAGCAGTGGGTTCATCTGCTAAGACAATCTTAGGATAACTGACTAAGGCACGAGCGATCGCAACCCTTTGCTTTTGCCCCCCTGATAGATTTTCTGGGTAGTAATTTACACGATCTGCCAAACCGACAGTTTCTAACATGGACAGCGCTTTCGCATCAATATTCTGATTGAGAAACTCTTCATGCAATTCTAAGGACATTCGCACATTTTCTTTCGCTGTGAGAAAAGTCATCAAGTTATGCGCCTGGAAAATATAGCCAATCTGGCGGCGAAGCTTGGTCAAATCCTGCTTGCTGGCTCCACAAATTTCCTGTCCTAAGATTTTCAAACTACCTTCTTGAGCAGAACGCAATCCACCCATTAGAGTCAACAAAGTAGTTTTGCCTGAGCCGGAAGGACCAGTCATAATCACAATGTCGCCAGCGTTAATCTCTAAATTAATATCGAATAAAACTTGTTTGCGAAGCGTACCTCCACCAAAGTAATGGTTGAGATTGTGAATGGAAATTACTGTTTCTACAGCAGAGAGTGTTGAGCTAGAAGCTATCGGTACAGATTCTTGTAACATAGAATTTTTATAATTGAATTTCGCAGAGCTGGGTAATTACTCAAAACTAAAAAACATCAGCCGGGTCGGCAGCCCGTAGTTTTCGCATGGCGATCGCTCCTGAAAAACTACACATAATCACAGTTAAAATCCAAACACGGATTGCCCGATCTACCTTCATAAAAATCGGCAGCATTGTAGCAGCATAAGTGACCTGATATAACCCAAAGGAAAGGATGAATCCAGGCAGAAAGCCTAAGACAGCTAAAAATAATGCTTCTTGGAGAAGGACTCCTAAAAGATAGCGATCGGTGTAGCCCATCGCTTTGAGCGTGGCGTATTCTGGTAAGTGGTCAGAGACATCGGAATAAAGAATCTGGTAGACAATCACAATGCCGACAATGAACCCAACTGCTGTACCCAAACCAAAAATGAAACCAATGCCAGTACCAGTTTCCCAATAATGTCTCTCGACTTTGGCAAACTCTTCTGGAGTTAGGACTCTGACATCTTTAGGCAGTGCTGCGGCAAGTTGCGATTGCACTTTTTCGTGATTGGCATCTGGTTTGAGAGTTATCAACCCAACTTCAATGCGATCGCGTTGACGCTCTGGGAATAGTTGTAAAAAGGTTGAATCACTAGTAATCACATTACCATCAGCAGCAAAGGAAGCACCATCAGTAAACAAGCCCTTAACTTTGATGCCTATACTATTCAGTTCCGTCTCAAAGTTACCTGTTTTATTGAAGATATCGGCAACTGTCCCATATTCCGGACGACCCGCTTGGTCAAACAGAACTTGATACAACTGTTTGAGTCGATCTTGGTTTTGTTTGGTTTCGGGCGATTTGAATGGGGGTTTTGCCGGATCGACACCCCAAACCAATATGGCGCGTTCCAGCCGTGTTTGGGGATTTCGCCACTGTCCGGTGCCAATATAAACAGAATTCACTGACTGAACACCGTCATAAGCTAATGCTTGGTACAGTCGCTCCCTAGAAAAGCTTTTCACCGAAAACAGAGTTTGAAATTGGGGACTAATTAAAACTAAATCTGCTTCTAAGTTGCGATGAGGTTTCACCGCTGCATCAAACAGCGCACTTTCAAACCCTAGCTGAATGAACATCAGCATGTCTGCAAAGGTTATACCTGCAACCGCAACTGCCAGACGCGTTTTTTCTTTCATTAACTGCCGCCATGCCAGCGGCGTTTTGCGAAACAATTTGGAAAACATCTTGCAACAGCCTCAATATCAAAGTCGGTTAAGAGATTGCAGTGTCAGTCTGCTGTTCAAGTTGAAACTGTCGCATTAATAGAAATAAAGGTAGTCCAAGGGAAACCCCAACCAAAAGATTAGAAGCAATGTAAACCCAAAGATTCTGCATTTTCAGACGCGTGCCTTCCCAAAACACAAACACCCAAAGAACTAAGGATGAAATAATCACATCCATGCCAAAAAAACCAGAAATTCTGTTAGCAAATAGCTGCTCAAAAAAAAGCCGGATATCAAAACCATGCTCTAAGACAAATGGCAAGAACTGTGAGTAAGGCAAAAATGTTCCCAGGATGCAAAGTAGGATATATATAACTTTCAACATGATGAAATTTATTGATTTTGTTTTACAGTTCAATTGCTGTCTGCACTTGCAAGTTAGTGAAACCTGCAACTCGTTTACTATCTTCAGGATTTAGGCGAATTTTCACCTCAACTACTCGGCTATCAAGGTTTTCCCCTGGCTGGTTGCTAAAAACGTTTTGCCGATTCACTTGTAAGCCAATATGGAAAACGCTTCCTCGCAGTTCGCCAGGAAATGCTTGACTGGTAATCACTGCCTGCTGTCCGAGTTTCACTTTACTGATATCAGTTTGATAAATTTCTGCTACTGCGATCATCTCCTCAGTTTGCGCTAAGTCTGCAATACCGCTACTACTAATCTTTTCTCCAACTCTTGTGTGAATTTTGAGAATCTGGCCCGCCATTGGCGCTTTGATGTAAGCTGCCTCCAAGTCAGTTTCAGCGCGCTTGAGTGAAGCGATCGCATTTTCAACTTCACTCTGTGCCGCCTGCACGTCTACCGGACGGACTTCGGCAATACTGGTGAGTGTGGCTTTGGCTTCGCTGACTTGCTTACTACCGGTGGCATTAATACGGTTGAGTGCTACTTTGGCTTCGGCTAGTTGTCTTTTAGCAGTGGAATTAATCCGGTTGAGAACTGCTTTGGCTTCATCGAGTTGCTGTTGTGCAGTGTCCAAACTCAAGCGCTTACTGTCAAATAAAGAATTAGATACTGCTCCTTGGGAGGATAGCTGCTGATAGCGTTCGTATTCAGCTTGGGCATTTTTGAGTTCTGCTTCCAGCTTTTTGATTGTTGCTTCTTGAGCTATTCTATCTCCTTGCCACTGTGCTTCTAGTCGAGCGATGATTTCTTGTTGAGATGTTTTGTCTCCTAGCGACTGGGCCTGTAAGCGTTCAACGCTAGCTTGTTGCGCTTCAATTTCTCCAGCTTTGGCACCAGCTTTCACTTGAGCGAGTTTAGCTTGGGCGACTCTGATTTGTTTTTCGGCTTGCAGTACCGCAGTTTGCAAGCGAGCTCGTGAGTCTAAAATTGCCACTACCTGTCCGGCTTTAACAATCTCTCCCTCTTTGGCTAGGATTTGGGCAACGCGATCGCCATCCAAAACCAACGGTGGGGATAAGCTAATTACCTCTGCTTCTGGTTCCAGCCTGCCCAAGGCTGTCACTTTTGGCGCGCTCTGGGTGGTTTCTACAGGTTCAGAAGAGGCTTTTTGACCAATTTGCCCGAACCGTGAAATCCCATAAATAACAATTCCACCTGTAATCGCAGTCGCCGCAATTACTAATGCAATTAATCCTTTATTTACAGGTTTAAATAACAGTCTTTCACCCATTTCTATATCCTCTATATAAATAAATTTATTTATTAGTAAATCAACATTTTGACTCATGAATAATTGGCTGAATATGATTCCGATTTAGACCTTTGATTAGATGGATATTGCTGCAAATATGCTGTCAGCATTTTACCCAGTAAATTACATTGAGCGGTAAAAGAAATTTTTTCATTTCCCAAAAGTCTTTCGAGAATTAACCCGTCAATTAGGAGCAATACAAAAGATATCAAAGTTGAATCTTCAATACCCAAAACGTCTCTAACTGCTTGCTGACAACGCTCATCAACCCGCTGAAAAATACCACTCCCCCACATTTGTTTAGAGTCTTGATGCTGACAAAAATCAACTAAGATATAATGCAATTTAATGTAATAATCTTCATGTTTAGAAAGGTATTTCCCTAGTGCATCCATAGTTTCCTGGAGCGTTTGCCTTCCTCCTAACTCAGCCATTGCTGTTAGTATTTCTTGCTGATTGATCTCCTCTACCAATTGTTCAAACAAAGCTTGTTTGCTAGGAAAATAGTGATACAGCGTACCCGTAGAAACATTTAACCCTTGAGCAATTTGGCGCATGGTGATGGAACCATAGCCTGTTTGGGCAAATAAATCAAAGCACTTGGCAAGCAATTCTTTGCGGTATTGGTCATGGTCAACAATCTTCGGCATGATTTGGGGTTTATTTATATCGAACGCTCGTTATTCAATAAGTACTATCGCTGCCATTCAGTTGTCAAGCTCTAACAAACGAATTATGCTACACATATTACATTGCGTTGGCTATTGCTATATATGTACTATTTTTGACTGCGTGACTTGCTCCTTACGTAAAAAATTTTATAGATGCTATTAGACTGCTTATAAAACTTATAACTTTAACTTACTACACATTTCTTAATGTATGCTGGGCTGGTAGTCCTGTCAAGGTGAGCTTAAAGCCTTCAATAGTTAAATAAATTAGTGAGTCATATTATCTATAGGTTAAGAGCCATAAAGATGAAAAATACTGTCATGCACTGAGCAAAGGATACAGCACGATCGCTATTAAGCCATCTTCTTTATGGAATACTCTTAACCTGTAAGATTACTGACTCTTTGTAGTTCTGCTAAAAATTCGGTAATATAGCCACGTACTAGCTTCCTTCAAGGGAAAAAGCACATAGGTGAGAGGATTTACCGTCACAATAATGTTTCGGTAGTCTCGTTGCGCCAAAAACAGAATGGCACGAGCTACTTGCTGTGCTGACATGACTCCATAAGGATTGAGTTGGCTCTTAAACGGACCAAGAATTAACTTACGAATTATACAATCCCCATCCAACCGTTTGAGGGTGACAATATTTCCCAAAGTCCTTTTGCTGAGTTCATACAGCGGACTGAGAGCAGGGGAAACTTCAGCTTCAGAAGTATTCACCCAAATTTCCTTAGTTGCCTTTGCCTGTGGCCCTGTTACAGTTGTTAAAAATATATCCATCAACCGCAATGCTGAAAAGGCATTGACTTCATAAGAAGAACTAATTGCCTGCTGTGTACGGCTAGTGTAGACATTGATTCCGTGGTTGATAATCAAAATATCGATTTTTTCTAAACTAGCCTTCAGTTCGGCTTCATTACCTAACTGCCAGGAAACCACTTTTAATCCAGTTTGCGTTGCTAATTTTTCTGGGTTAGTAGTTAATGCTACTACCTTAGCGTTATGTTTTAGGAGTTCAGCCGCCAATGCTTGTCCTAAAGTTCCTGAAGCACCAGTTAAAGCAACGGTTTTACCCTTGAGAGACAGTCCTGTACCAAGTATTTTATCCACTAACGGAAAGACACCACTATAGTAAGCATTGACATCATCAAAATGATGTCGCCAATGGTAAGACCGATTCACCCACCAAATGGATGGAATTGTTTCTAGAGGGCCGGGTAGATGGTTATAGTCTGTATCAATTGTCCCTTGAAAATACCGCAGGGATGCGCCAAACAAGAAAGTGAAAGCATAGACTACTCCTAACCATAACCCTATTTGATGGACAACCAAAGCAACTACTGTTAAAACTGCCACCAATAGACTCGACTCTAAAATGTCGTGGTAAAGCTGGGAATCTTGGTAGGCTTTGAGGGAAACTACTGATAAATCGCGGCGATATGCCATATGATGCTTGTTGTGCCACTTAGAAAGCCAACTGACTTGGTGACACAAAGCATGGTAGCTATCTCTTAATATTTCAGCGAGCAAAACAGAGAACGATCCCCAAATCGCAAATTGTAAGCAGGAATTTACTAGAATCCAATCTATGTGTAATCTTGCCTCAATTCCAGTCAAGCCTTGAGCTAGCATCTTAATCATATTGTTCTACACACCACTTTTCTTAATCATTCTTTATATTCTGACAAGAATGGATTAAGGTCGAGTTACAGAGCAAAATCTTAAGGCTAAGGAGTGCTGAGTAGAGACGCGACGCCAGTTGCTACAACGGGGAGCCACTGCGGTGAGGCAGTCCGGTCTTAGTGGTTCCCCCAAAGAGGAACTGCCGTTAGCGTAGCGTTAGCGATGCAGGAGCATCACCCCTTGTGGGTCTTGGGGTTTCCCCAAGTGGAGCAAGTGGCGTGGGAACCCCACGCCAGTTCTCTCAAGTCAGCAGAGCCGCCCACGAAACTGGCTTTACAACGCACTGGCTCATTAATCGCGTCTGTACAAGAGTTATTATTCTCTCCCTTGTCCCCCTTGTCCCCCTCTGCCCTCCGCCTCTACTTCTATTGATATAAATTTTTGGCTGGAGAATTTAAAAAAGAGGTAATATCGCGACATGGGGTAATTCTCTGAAGCATGTTTATACGCAATACTAGAATATTCTTGCTTTCTTCGCCAAGAGTTTGACATGGTTGAATTCGATGAACAGCTACGCTGCTTAGTTGCCCAAGCCTGTGGACACTCACCTGGAAGCCCTCAGCGTCAGAAGCTGCTCACGCAAATTATACGCTTGACTTCAAGGAAACTTTGGAGGGAAAGTACTCCCTACTATCAAGATGCACTGCAACAAACTTGGTTGTATTTCTGCCGCAACGTTTGTGAAGGTTTGACAGGCCAAATCTACGATCCCAGTCATGGCAGTGTTATTACTTGGTTGAATGCTTACTTAAAACGTAGATTACAAGACTTTTACCTAAACCAGTACCGGGAACAAGTTGCAATAGTTACTCCCAAGGTTCGCCAGTTGGGGTCGGGCAGAAACAGTGAAATCATCGACCCTGTAGACAACTTGCCAGCTACTCCCCAAGCTCCCCCCATTCTAGAAAACTTGGAGATATGGGTGAAGACAGATGCGGATGGAGAACTACGTAGTACTCACATTAAAGGGCATCCAGAAGTGAATTGTCAGGTGTTAATTCTGAAACGCCTACCCCCAGAAGTGAGTTGGAAAGAATTGTCTGAGAAATTTGGATTGCCAATTCCTACTTTAAGCAGTTTTTATCAGCGTCAGTGTCTACCACGCTTGCGGAAATTTGCTGAGTTGGAGGGCTTGTTATGAAAGTTAATAATTCTATGTGAGCGATCGCATCTCATTGGTGATTAGTCATTAGTCATTAGTCATTAATTAATTATTTCCCTGTTCGCTTGCCCCCTGCTTCTTGCCATATTCATGACTAAAATAACTAGGATTTATTACCAAAATTCTACAAACAATAGAAAACGAAAGGCAAAAGTCAAGACTTTATTACATTTGTCTTTGTATTTTCTGATAACTTTGCTGTGCATCCTCAGTTCACCCGTGCTGGCAAAAGTTCCTAATGCAATCAACTCTTCATATCAACCAGCAAATACAACTATTATTAATACTGTCTCTGTCTCACTCCTAGAACAAGGCAAAATGTTATATGATGCTGGACGTTTTGCCGAAGCAGTGCAAGTATTGCAACAGGCGGCAGAGAAATATAAGCAACAAGAGGATAACCTAAGATTAGCTATAACTTTGAGCAATTTATCTCTGGCTTACCAACAACTGGGTGCATGGACTGAAGCAAAGCAGGCAATTACAGGTAGCTTGAATCTGCTGAGGGCAAGTAATAAAAAGCAAAATTGGCAAGTATTAGCTCAATCATTGGATATTCAAGGTCGTTTGCAACTTGCAATGGGGGAAGCAGAAGAAGCGTTAGCAACTTGGCAGCAGACAGCAGAAATTTACAAGCAAGCAAAAAATCATAATGGTGTGGTGCGATCGCAGATTAATCAAGCACAAGCGTGGCGAACTAAAGGTTTTTACACTCGTGCCGTCAAAATCCTCAAAGAAGTAGATCGGCAGTTACAATCTCAACCAGACTCAATAGAAAAAGCAGTGGCGTTGCGATCGCTCGGTGATGCCCAATTAGTGGCAGGGAATTTAGAAGAGTCTCAAGATGCTTTAAATAGAAGTCTGATGATTGCTGAGAACCTAAAATCTCAGCCTCATATTGCAGCAAGTCTTTTCAGTTTGGGAAACTATGCCCGAACACAGCAGCAAAGAAAACAGGCGATTAATTACTATCAACAAACAATTCAAATCTCCTCCTCTCCCTTGGTAAAAGTTCAGGCACAACTCAATCTCCTCAGCCTGCTCATCCAGGATCGGGAGCAACCATTAACAGTGCAATCTCTATTGTCATCGATTCAATCCCAACTCCAGCAACTTCCTCCCAGTCGTGCTGCTATCTATGCCCAAATTAACTTTGCACAAAGTTTAATGAAATTAAGTATTGGGGATCGGGACAGAAAGTCTCCCCAGTTCCCAGTCTTCAGCCCCGAACAAATTGCTCAACTCTTAGAAACTACCGTTCAACAATCCCGTAGTTTAGGCGATAAACGAGCAGAAGCTTATGCACTTTTGAGTTTTGGTAGTTTATACCAAAAGACCCAACAGTTGTCAAAAGCGCAGAGTCTCACTCAGCAGGGATTAGTCTTAGCTCAGACGAGTAATGCACAAGACATTGCCTATCGTTTGGAGTGGCAGTTAGGCAAATTGCTGCGGGCACAAAAAGATATTAAGGGAGCGATCGCAGCTTATGATGCTGCGGTAGAAAGTCTTAAGTCTCTCCGCAATGACTTAGTAGCGGTTAATCAAGATGTGCAATTTAACTTTCGAGATAGTGTTGAACCAGTGTATCGAGAGTCAGTAGAGTTACTGCTGCAATCTCCAGACGGAAACCTGGATAAACTTTTAGATAAAGCACGCCAGCGGATTGAGGCATTGCAGTTAGCAGAATTAGATAACTTTTTCCAAGAAGCTTGTTTGCAAGGTGAAAGTGTGCCACTCGATCGAGTCGCAAACCAAGAAAATCCCACTGCCATCCTTTACCCAATTATTTTGCCCGAAGAACTTCAGGTAATTGTTAAAATTCCCAAACAAAACCTACAGCATTACAGTACCAAAATTTCCCAAACAGAAGTAGAGGAAGTTCTCACTCAACTGCGAAAAACCCTTGTCAATCCCGCTGCGACTAACGCCATCAAAAATCAGTCGCAACAAGTTTACAACTGGCTGATCCAACCGATTGAGTCACAATTGGCAAAGAGTAAAGTGAATACATTAGTATTTGTGCTGGATGGCTCGTTACGTAATTTACCAATGGCAGCTCTCTACGACGGCAAAAAATACTTGGTGGAAAAATATGCGATCGCTCTGAGCGTTGGTCTGCAACTCCAAAACCCCAAACGATTGATGAGACAACAACTCAGAGCATTAACTGCTGGGCTAACTCAGCCCCCACCAGACTTTCCCAACTTTGGGCCATTGCCTGCCATCAAGTCTGAAATCAACCTCATTGCCAGCGCCGGAGTATCCACAACCAGTCTGCTAGATAAGGATTTCACCCGCAAGGCACTGGAAAACAAAGTCAACACAGTTCCATTCAATGTAGTGCATCTGGCAACTCACGGTCAGTTTAGTTCTCGCGCTGAAAACACCTTTATTTTGGCTGCCAGTGGTCCGATCAAAGTCAGGGATTTCAACATTCTTCTCCGCGGTCGGGATGAAAGCCGTCCGGGAGCAGTAGAACTGTTATTTTTGAGTGCCTGTCAGACAGCTGCTGGAGACAACCGTGCAACCCTTGGTCTAGCAGGAGCAGCAGTAAGAGCGGGGGCACGCAGTACTCTGGCATCCCTATGGCAGATTGATGATGAATCAACAGCCTTATTTGTTGGTGAATTCTATCGAGAACTTCAGGGCAACGAAATCACCAAAGCCGAAGCTCTCCGCCAGGCCCAGCTCAAACTGCTGCGACATCCTAACTACAACGCACCCTGTTTTTGGTCTGCCTATGTCTTAGTTGGTAATTGGTTGTAATTTTTGACTAAAGTCAACATTCCCCTTTACTACTTTTTCTGACTTTTTACGAACATATGGCATAAATTTAGTGAATGCGGGCGATATCTTAAATAGGAGCATTAATCGCTGGGGATTAAATTATGAACACTACTCAGAAGTTAGACGATTCCGCATTACTATTACCAATTTCTCAAACGGTTCGCTTTACAGCTCAGCAGTTTGCCAACCAACAACCTACTGCCGAAAAAGCAGAGCAAGTTCAGCTGAATACACTAGCTGTATTGGTGATGAATGATTATTTACAGATGATGGAAATTCCCACTGACCTAACAGCTAGTGATAGTTGGAACCCTGTGATGCGCCTCTGTGCCAATGTCGCTGACTTGCAGGTGCCCTCAGTTGGTCGTCTGGAGTGCCGTCCTGTGCGTTTGCACGAGCCAGCATGTTACATCCCAGCAGAAACTTGGGAAGAACGAGTGGGTTATGTAGTAGTACAAGTTGATGAATCGCTCCAAGAAGCAAGAATATTAGGGTTTATTAACAATGTCACAACTGAAGTATTATCTTTAAGTCAACTACAACCTCTAGAAGCATTAATTGATTACTTAGGGCAATTAAGAACTTCTCCAACCAATGCTTTAGTGAACTTGAGCCAATGGCTTACCAATCAATTTGAGGCTGGCTGGCAAACTGTTGAATCTTTGTGGAACTTGCTGGAAAGTAAACCAGCTTACGCCTTTCGGAGTGCTATAACTTTGGAAGAAACATCTTTTAACCAACCAGAAACAATTACAAGACGAGCAAAACTGATTGATTTGGGCATCCAAATAGTCGATCGACCCGTAATGTTGGTTGTAGAAATCAGCCCTGAAGCCGATCGACAAACTAGTATTCGTTTACAATTACACTCCACAGGTAATCAAATTTATTTGCCGACAGGAGTACAACTCATAGTCCTAGATGAAGCGGGAACGATATTTCTAGAAGCCCAAGCTAGAAGTGCAGACAACTATATTCAGTTGCAATTTAGAGGTGAAATCCAGGAACGCTTTAGCGTTCGGGTATCATTGGATGATATGAGTATTACAGAACACTTTGTGATTTAAAGCAGATTTTCAGGTTTTGTTGGTTATTAGTAATCGATACAAGGTAATTAAAATAACAATTCAAAATTAAAAATTCCAGCTTAATTCGTGAGAATTTTGCAGTTTGAAAGAAGTCAAAACAGTGACTACTCTGCGGAAACGCCTAAAAGCGGCTTGCCGCAGGCGTGAGAACTTTGGGGATTTTGAATTAGAGCAAAGCGACGGTCATGGCTAAGTTAGTGGTTCTAAAATTCGGAGACGGTAGTTTCGAGTTGGGATTTCCTGTAACTCTCCAGATAGGTGAAGAAAGCGATCGCCCCTCAACAGAAATTACAGGGAAGTTACCGCCATGTGCCGAAATGCCCCTGTACTACGCCCGTTGGCAATCTAGCTATCTACAATTGGGCAACCGTTACCGCTTGGATGCTGAAAAAATACAAGTGACGAATGTATCGTTTACCCAAGACTGCCAAAGTATGGGCCATATTTTGCGGGCACGCTTTAACACCTGGCTGAAAGCAGAAGAGTTTCGCCCCTTACGAGAGAAATGGCTGGAGAGATTGTTGCCCGCAGAAGAAGTGCGAGTGATTTTGCAATCAGAAAATAGTCAATTGCAAAGACTGCCCTGGCATCTGTGGGATTTATTGGAACGCTATCCTAAAGCTGAAATTGCGCTTTCATCGCCAACCTACGATCGCATTCTCAAGCCACGCGCCCCAAACCCAGTAGTCAACATCTTGGCAATTGTGGGTAATAGTCAAGGAATTGATACCCAAGCTGACCAAGCTATCTTGCAAAAGTGCCCCGATGCAGATGTCAGTTTCCTGGTAGAACCACAGCGCAAAGAATTGAACGACTATCTTTGGGGGAAAAATTGGGACATTTTGTTCTTCGCCGGACATAGTTCCAGTCAGGGGAATCATAGCAGTGGCCGGATCTACTTAAATAGAACTGATAGCCTTAGTATTAGCGAGTTAAAGTACGCCCTCAGAACAGCCATTGAACGGGGCTTACAATTAGCAATATTCAACTCTTGTGATGGGTTAGGACTGGCACGGGAATTAGCTGATTTGTTAATACCGCAGGTAATTTTCATGCGCGAACCTGTTCCAGACCAAGTAGCCCAAGAGTTCTTGAAGTATTTTATTGAAAGTTTTGCTGGTGGTGAATCTTTATACCAAGCAGTGCGACAAGCACGGGAACGATTGCAAGGAATCGAAGATAAATTTCCCTGTGCAACTTGGTTGCCAGTGATTTGCCAAAATCCAGCCCAGATACCACTTACTTGGCAGGAGCTAAAACATACCAAAAAGAAAGATATACCGTCCAATCCGTTCCGCAAACGCGGATTCAATGTAGCTTTTTTCTCTAGTCTGGCCATGACTGCCTTTGTCTGTGGAGTAAGGTTTTTAGGCGGACTACAAGCTAGTGAGTTACAAGCTTTCGACCAGATGATGCGATCGCGTCCTGATGAGGGGCCAGATCGTCGCCTGCTAGTAGTGACAATTGACGATGAAGACATAGCAAATCAACGGAACAATGATGGTGAGATCCTTAAAGGAACTTCCATCTCGGAAAAATCTCTCAATAAACTACTAGCAAAACTCGAACAGTATCAACCCAAAACCATCGGCTTAGATATCTACCGTGATTTTCCTGCCAAACAGCAAGATTTAATTAATCGTCTGCGACGAACTGATAATTTGGTTGGGGTATGCAAGGGAAGTGATACATCAGCAGGTGTTAAAGGCATTGAACCGCCCCCAGAAATTCCCAAAGAGCGCTTGGGATTCAGTGACTTCCTTCACGATGGTGATGGGGTGGTGCGTCGGCATCTCATGTTCATGACTCCGGAAACCGCATCGTTGTGTTCTGCTTCTTATGCATTCAGCACACAACTAGCATTTCATTATCTAGCCTCTTTAGGAATTCAACCACAGTTTACTTCTAAAGATCCCAAAGCGAATTTGCAGCTAGGTAGTACAGTTTTTCAACGTCTGTCGCCTCGTACTGGTGGTTATCAAGGTATTGATGCCAATAGCGGTCAAATCTTACTTAATTACCGCTCCTCTAAGAACATTGCTGAAAAGGTATCGTTAACGCAGCTTTTATCTAATCCAGTCAACCCCAGAGCAATCAAAAACCGAATTGTGCTGATTGGTGTAACAGCAAAGGGAGATTTTCCCGACTACTGGGCTACGCCATACGGAACTACGTTAGACGAACAAATGCCAGGAGTACTTGTACAAGCGCAGATGGTCAGCCAGATTATCAGTGCTGTCTTGGATGAGCGTCCGTTGTTGCAGGTTTGGTCACCGTGGGCTGAGGCAATCTGGATTTGGGGTTGGGCTGTGGTAGGGGGTATAGTTGCTTGGCAATGGTGTTTTTTCCCAAAATTAGCATTGGCAGTTGGTATTACTTCTAGCGTTCTGTATTTATTCTGCTTGAGTTTGTTAATTGCGGGTGTTTGGGTACCATTTGTACCGTCGGCTTTATCGTTAGTAGTGACAGTTGGCGTTACAGGAACCATCAAATTGCGAAATTTAAAATTAAGCAGACAAAATATCTAGAACTTAGCCAGATTCTTTAGCAATTCTATTTGAGTAGTGAGAATATTTTTTTAATATAGACGCGTAGCATTTACTCGTCAGCTACTGTTATGAATTAGCCTTCGGGTGACGCTCCTTCGCTTTTAGCATCGCCTCTTGGGCGAGGACTCGACCGAACCACCAAGACTCCGACTTCGTCACGAATTACCCTCCGGGTGACGCTCGCAAGCTCGCTAACGCTGCGCTAACGGCAGTTCCTGTTTGGGGAACCACCAAGACCCTTCGGGTGACGCTCCTAACGTCGCTAACTTTGCGCTAACAGCACTTTGCTATCGACGGAAACCGCCAAGACAGCAAGTGCTTCACCAGACTGCCTCACGAATTACGAATTGGTATAAAATCTAAAATTCAAAATGGTATACCTTGAATCTCAGCAGTAATTTTGTGAAATAGAGTTTATAACCTATGAAACTATTTTTAGCATTAGCCCTTAGCTATACAGGTTTCGTAGCTAGTCAGACTTTAGTACTAGCAACACCAGCACCGTTGTCTTCTGCTCGCAGTACAGCAATTGCTCAAACTGCACCCTCTTCTTGGCCGCAACCTCCTTCAGATGACCCTCCAGGAGGTCGCGTCCGTGGAGGAGCTAGGCGGGATACGTGTTCATCAGCCAATCCTACACTCACTGCCCTAGTGCCCTTTACTGAAGATGTTTCTAAACGGGTAACAAATGTCTGGGGATTGACAACAGAAACAAACCCAACTTTATGGTTCTATGTGCCATATGCCAACAATTCTGCCTATGCAACTGAATTTGTGTTGCAAGACCAACAGAGAAATCCAATATACCAGAAAGCGATCGTCCTACCAGAACGACCGGGAGTTATTGGTATTTCTCTACCTGCTAACGCTCTCCAGTTGACAGTAGACAAACAATATCGTTGGTTTTTGAATGTTAACTGTAAGCAACAACAGCCATCGCCCCCCATCTACGTTGAAGGCGTAATCAAACGAGTCAACCTCAACCAAGCAATTACCAAACAGCTAAAAACAGCAACGCCTCTACAACAGTTTGCCATCTATGCCCAAAATGGAATTTGGCACGAAGCACTAACAACGCTGGCACAACTACGTCAGAAAAATCCTCAAGATGAGGCACTTGAGGCAGAGTGGAGAAAATTGCTGACCAGCATCAGCTTGGATGATGTTGCGACCAAACCAATTCTTCCAGGAAAACTTTAGCAATACTATCGGTCAATCCTTGAGGACTTTGCCGATAAGCTAACAGGTAAATTACCGCCAGACGACAAACATGTTCGTTCTCTAACTGAACAAATAGAAACATTCAAAGCAACTTAACACTGCAAGCACAAGATACATTACAAATTCGAGATAATTCTCAACAAACATTCCGGGCGATCGCTGGCGGTAAAATGGTAGTGCAAGGTGAAACCAAAGTTGATATTTTTACCCTCAACCATCAAGCCAGTGGCTTTTTTTCGATAGGGATATGGTTTTGTACTCAAATCATCCAGTCAGTAGTGATGTTCGTTTTTATAGTGGTACTAACTTCCGTATTGAACAAAACAATACTCTAGGTAGCCTGTTTAGTCACTAAGACCCAATTATTTTAGCTACAGGTGATGTAGACAACTTTGGGTACTAAAGCTTGGGAAACTTTTATATCTCTTGTTGCTACTACTCGTAAATTGGGAATCAGCTTTTCTGAGTATGTGCGACCGCACATTTCTAAAACTGGAACAATCCCGTCTCTGGCGACTATATATTTGCGATAAATCTTACCTCAATCCCTTCGGTTGGTCATGGCTACCGTAATAGTTGTCACCCCAAACCACTGAGGGGATACCTGTATTCTGAATTCCTCTTTTAATGAGATTTTATTTCATTAATTTGAATTATAGTGTAGACTGTTGTCTAAAGTTGTTGAATAATATTCTCAACAAGCTATAGGTGCAAAATGACAACTTCTACAAGTCCGCTGTCAGTGGAGCAAGACCTTGCCGACTCGCCTTGGTGGGCTGGTAACGCAAGGCTCACTAACTTATCAGGAAAATTACTAGGCGCTCATGTTGCTCATGCTGGTCTGATAGTTTTCTGGGCAGGAGCCATGACTTTATTTGAGCTAGCCCATTTTAATCCAGCAAAACCAATGTACGAACAAGGCTTAATTTTGCTACCTCACCTAGCTGCTGAAGGTTGGGGTGTAGGTGCAGATGGTGCAGTTTTGGATACTTATCCCTATTTCGTAATTGGAGCTTTGCATTTGATTTCCTCAGCTTTTCTAGGCTTTGGAGGAATCTTTCATTCCCTACGTGGTCCCAAAAAATTAGAGGGCAAAGTTCCTTTTTTTGGCTACGATTGGGCAGATACGGGCAAAATGACCACAATCCTTGGTATTCACCTGGTTTTACTAGGTTGTGGTGCATTCTTGTTAGTCGCCAAAGCAATGTACTTTGGTGGTTTGTACGACCCAAATGTTGAAAATGTGCGGGTAATTACGAGTCCGACATTAAACCCAGGTGTGATTTTTGGTTATCTATTTGGCGCAATTAGTAAATTCTGGATTGCTGGCGTTGACAACCTAGAAGACGTGGTTGGTGGACACATTTGGGTTGGTGCGATATTGATTATTGGTGGACTTTTCCACATAGCAACTAAGTCTTTTAGTTGGACGCATCCACTATTTGTTTGGTCTGGAGAAGCTTACCTTTCTTACAGTCTGGGTGCTTTGGCATTGATGGGCTTTATTGCAACTCTCTTTGTATCAGTAAACACCACTGTTTATCCGGAAGTTTTTTATGGGCCGGCGCTCGTGGTTAGGCAGAATATCGTGCCGTACTTTTCATCACCTGACCCTGACCTTGTAACTGCTCGGACTTGGTTAGCTAATACTCACTTTTGGCTAGCTTTCTTCTTTCTCCAAGGTCATATCTGGCACGCTTTGCGGGCGCGTGGATTCGATTTTCGTAAAGGTAGGGTGAGTCAGGAAGCGATAATTCCACAACCAATTAGCTAGATTCATTTAATGCAATATATTTGCAATTGTCTTCAAGTAAAAGCTCAAAAAACTTGCAAATTTTTCTCAAGGAGTACCAGAAATGACAGCAGTAATTGAAGATAGCCCATATAAACAACAAATACCTGATGTTGGCTGGTGGGCTGGTAACTTTCGTCTGAGTAATTTATCAGGGAAATTATTAGGCGCTCATGTTGCCCATTGTGCATTGATTTTGTTATGGGCTGGAGGGATGACGCTGTTTGAACTATCGCGCTTCAACCCGAATGTGCCAATGTATGAGCAAGGGTTAATCATACTGCCGCATCTAGCAACTTTGGGTTTTGGTGTCGGTGCTGGTGGGCAAGTTATTAGCACCTATCCCTACTTCGTAATCAGCGTCTTGCATCTAATACCATCAGTTATTCTGGCGGCTGGTGGTATTTACCACTCTCTGCTAGGGCCAGAGGTGTTAGAAGATAATCCTACTTGGGCTGGCTTTTTTGGCTATGACTGGAAAGACAAGGACAAGATGACGACAATCCTGGGCATTCACTTAGTATTGCTAGGTTTGGGTGCTTGGGCTTTAGTTGCCAAGGCGATATTTTGGGGTGGACTATTTGACCCTTGGGCTGCTGGCGGTGGAGACGTAAGGATAATCAATCATCCGACGCTCAACCCACTCCGGATCTTTGGCTACCTATTTGGGGTTTGGGGATCGGATGGAATGGCAGATGTTGATAACTTGGAAGATGTTGTCGGCGGTCACATCTGGGTCGGTTTGCTGCTACTTGGCGGTGGTATTTTCCACATCTTGACTAAGCCATTTGCCTGGGCGCGACGAGTTTTAATTTACTCAGGAGAAGCGTATCTGTCTTACAGCATTGGTGCTGTGGCATATATGGGCTTTTTGGCAGCATACTTTGCGGCAGTAAATAACACCGTCTATCCCGAAGTTTTCTATGGCCCGGTTAAAGCGATAGAAACTTCCACTGGTATAGTTTCTGCGCGTGGTTGGTTGGTAACTTTCCATTTTGTCCTGGCGCTGATATTTCTGTTAGGTCACATTTGGCACGCGCTGCGCGCCCGAGCTATTGAAGGCGGATTTGATTTTAAAAATGGTGACATGGTTCAACCGCCACGGGTAGAGCGCCAAAGTAATCAAGCAAGCTTAGTTAACTCTTCTGATTTGACGCTGAAGTTTCTCAAATACTTGCCAATTTACCGCCCTGGTATATCTCCTTTGGCGCGGGGATTGGAAATTGGTATGGCTCATGGTTATTGGCTAGTTGGCCCCTTTGCGACATTAGGTTCATTAGGTTTATTAGGCAATTCTGATGCGGGTAACTTAGTCGGTTTACTAGCCGCAGGCAGTTTGATTCTCATCCTGACAATTGCTTTTTCAATTTATGGCACTACCAGCTTTGAAAGACAGCAAGAAATCTATCCACGTTCGGCAGCGGTTGCAATAGTTCCCCGTGTACCACAGACTCTCAATTCTACTGAGAGATGGAGTCAGTTTACTGACGGCTTTCTAATTGGTGGGATTGGTGGAGTAATCTTTGCTTATCTGCTATTAACTAGTGTTGCTTTATTTGCTGGAATTGCTATCAATTCTATTTAGTCATGTAGCAACTTAGTAAGCATTCTGTAAAGACGTAATATATTACGTCTTTACAAGTATTCTCTACACAGCTAATAAAAGCAAAATATATCAAAAATTGTTCTACTTTTCGGAAAAACAAATGTCTAAACAGCCAGATGTCATTTGGTTGAATACAAGCCCTAGTTTGTTATGGTTGGCTCAACCGTTTTTAGGTGAACTATCACATCATATAACTATTGCTCAGTGGGAATATATTCAAAGTCAGGATGAAGCAAGTTGTTTAAATGCTGCAATCCTATTGCTAGATAATTATCTCCAATTAAGCAATCAACCAGTGCATTTAATCGGTCACAGCACGGGAGGATTATTAGGGCTACTATACACGCGTCGATATCCAGAAAAAGTTAAATCTTTAACTTTATTAGCTGTGGGTGCTGATGCAGCTCTTGACTGGCAAGCTCATTACTATACCCATTGCCCGTTCTTGAGTCGGCAAAAGATTCTCACTGCAATGGTGTACAACCTCTTTGGCTATCAAAATGAAGACACCGTTAAGTGTCTAGAAAGTGTCTTGGAACGAGATTTAGATTGCTCGCTGTCACCTCACTCTTTATTTAAAAAGTTAAGCGTGCCAACCTGTCGAGTACCTGTGCCATTCATGGTTTGTGGTAGCACTGACGATATCATCGTAGAACCAGATGCTTTGCTAGGATGGCGACCTTATTTGATGGAAGGCGATCGCTACTGGGAATGTCAAGAGGGACGGCATTTTTTTCACTTCTTCCAGCCGACTCTGGTAGCAGAACAGATACTTGACTTTTGGCAATCTCTGCGTCAATCGGATTCAGTTTGTTCTTACCTGAAAGTTTAAGCAAAATTTGGCGTTGCTGAAGTTGGGTATAAAGAGAGATTTTCACAAATAATTTAGGACTGCTATGGAAGAGATAGCGATCGCGTCCATAAATTTAACATCATTCACAGCCAAACTAAAAAGAATCATCAAAAATATTCCGATCGCAAAGCATCTTTGGAAAAAAACTAGTCTCAAGTTACATAGTTAATTTAGTTTTGCTCAAATCTAGCTAAATAATGTCCAGTATCTGCCGTAAAAAGCAGTTAACAGCAGGCACTTTTTGGATTTCATATGAGGATAAACAATGCAAGCTACAATTTTTGCTGCTTTCTGTGTTTTGACAATAATTATTTTATTTGGCTGGAGTATCTGGTTAACCTTTAAAAAAGGGACAAATTATTTAAAAATATTGCATCAAATTCCTTGTCACGCTTGTGAATATTTTACCAACGACTACCGCCTCAAATGTACTGTACACCCTATTAAAGCTGGTTCCGAGCAAGCGATCGGCTGTATTGACTTTGAGCCTAAAACTTCTGCCTGTAATGCTTGCCAAAAGGGTCGGCGAAAGCTTTGTTAAAGTTATCAATTTTCATTCGTATTAGTATTAACTTATAGAACTAAATACCTATGAACAAGCGTTCTAATTTGCTATCCTAACTATCTGATTTTCTGGTTATTCAGTACTTTTTATGCAACACTAACAATTAAAACACTAAACGGTTTTCTACATTTTTCACATTTGACTTGCCTCCTATTAATTTCTAAAAAATTGGGTTTTCTTTCCAGAGCTAAGTCTTTAACAAAAGGTGGAGAAATAAGTTAGTGACCTATTGAAACTGGGTGTAAAGGGTATAGAGAAATATTTATTCTTCTTCACCAATCCTCTTCACCGAGGTTCTCTCACACAAGATGGTTTATCGCCAGCAGAAGGGGGATCGGCGTAAATTGCCAAAGTATGGTATTCAGGGGCAGCTTTTTGGTATAGCAATTTAAAAGTATACAGCTTGGTTTTACCTTGCCCTTCAGTAATCACTGTTAAAAGTGTATTTTCCATGTTGGGCAAACCAGGAATTTTTAGTTTTTGAATCCGTCTGAGTTGAATTACATTTGCTGCTGAGTTTTTACAATCTCCTGTATTCATGTTTTGTTCTGGCCCAAATTGCATACACATTGGGCCGTCAAAGTCCATAGTTACTTGCGATGGGTCATTTAACCAAACTTTTTTAATTACTTCTCCAGAAGGAATAAAGCTTAAGTTTGTACCTTGCTGATAGGAAACTGGGAGAGTAGGTACTACTCCCCCTAAACCCTGTGCTTGGCAGGAAAACATGGAACGAAGGACAGCATTAGCCAAGACGCGATCGCCCAAAAGTAATATTGCAGCCGTAAAAATTAAGGAAGCCAGAGGTAATAAATGAGAAGAATCTGGGGTTTTTCCAACAAAATTAATGTATTTCATGGCTGCAAACAAAAAATGGGTAGAAAGTCAACCGATTTTGGATTGATCGTCTTTGGAGGTCAATCAATACAGACTCCTAAAACTGTATTGATTGATTGACATAGATTTCAACTTCTTTGCCAGCTGGCATAAACCAAACATTAGTTTGTTGCATCATTTGAGCGATCGCTTGTTGATTGCGTTGCGAAATTTGAGGAACTAGAGAGTTCAAACCACCTTCGAAAATCCCAGCCGCAATATTGCGTCTAGTGTCAGTAACCTGATAGCAAGAACTACCATAACTAGTATTACCAGAATTGTCATTATTACTATTAACAATAGTATTTGGAACACATTGTATTTTGGTATCAGAACGATTAAATAACTCTGCTGCTTTACCTATACCTCCCAAAACGAATAATCCTGCATCCATTCCTGCTATGGAGCGAGATGAATTGGGAAATTTACTTGCCATTAAAGGTTTACCTTGAGTCCCGCGAATAATAATTGCATTACTGGGTAAGCTAGTCTCTGAAAGGTTCCCATTATTTTGCGAGACAACTTTAACCACATCTAGCTGCAACAAGCCTTGTTCGGAGATTGCAGCAACTTGAGTTAGCAACTCTGTGTTTGCAGGTAAAGCGATCGAACCATCCACAGCTTTTAGTGGTTGTTTCAACCGCACAACAAAGACATTTTTGCCTTCCTCTGAGTCTTTGTCATTATTCCTCGATCTAGTAGTTTCTCCAAATACAGCCGTTGCCAACACCGCTTTAGCACTAGTCCCTACTCTTACAGATTTCGAGCTTTGCGATTGTGCTTGACTGACTACAGAATTTGGTGGTTGTGGTGGTTGTGGTGGTTGATTAGGATCGGGATTGATTGTCTGTGATGGCACATTAGCATTGTTTTGAGGTTGAGAATTAGATTGACTAGTGGCAGACACTTCACCATAGCTACCCAATTTCGCTAACCTTGCCCACTCCTGAAGGGGATCGGGTGGGGATGGTTTTGCGTTCGGGTTCACAACTGGTATTGGGGGTGCTGATGGTATGGCAGCGATAGGGTTTTGTGTTTGAGAAGAGGGGTTTTCAACTCTGCGTTCAACTGTGACTATCCGAGGTACATAAACTGTTCGCACAGGTGTCGGTACTGTTTGCTGTGCCATCCTCAATCTATCTCTGTCAGCAGTGGAGGTTCCTACCTGTGGAGTTGGTTGAGCAATAACTTCTCGAGTTGTTTGTCCAGTTCTGAGATTTTGTTGTGCTACGGTCATTGCCTGTGCTTGTTCAGCAAGGGCTAATTTCGTTTTGAGATTTTCTACTTCCAGTTCTAGACCTTGCTGGCGGGATAAACTTGTTGGTTGCGATGGGGCTGCTGAGGAAACTAGAGGACTCTTGACTGACTTTTGATTGCTGGTACTACTCATCATTTGTGATAAGAACACGCCAGCTAACATAACTATAACCAACGTAGCACTGCCCACCAAGGCTAACTTAGCGAAGGGATTCGATGAGAGGGATTGCTCGGTGGAAATTTCTTGGGGTTGAGAAATCGGCGACTGCAAGCTAGCTGATTCTGCTGATTCTTCATTTGCGACATCAACAGTTGGTGATTCTTCTTGCAAGCCCACTAATCTTGCCATCTTGGATTCCCAATCTTCTATTTGGGAATTCCTGTTGGTTAGTGTATCTAGATTTTTGGGAGTAACTTCTGAAGGAATTGAATATGAAGTCATGGTGTATAGCTTGGTTTAAATTTCAAGAACAATTTTTATCTGTTATTGCACATATATTGTAAATTTTTAGCTTGGCCTCGCCAAGACGGTAAGCTGCAAAATGCCAAGGCAGTGGTGCAGTATCAGGCAGTGAAGCAGCTTGTTCATCTATTGCTTCAACTAAAATTTGTTTATTAAACGGAGTTGACGTTCCTAGATTGTCATAGCCACTAAAAGTTAATTGATTCGCAAGTATCTCTACTTTCCATCTGCCATTGCCTATTGCGATTGGTTGAGAAATTTTTTTGACTACTAATATATATTCAGTTCCTCTATTGATATTAATATTTTCAAACTGTGCAGCTGAAGTTAAATTTGTAATTTCTGCTTGAAATTTTGGCTGCAAATCATTGGTTAATAGTTGCGAACTAATTGCCCAGATTGTTTTTGGTGGCTGTTGCTGCGACCACGTAAGCATAAGGGTCATGGTTTCACCTACAAAGTGGCGAATTGTCTCTGGATTTCGCTCAAAACTTGGTTTGGGGTCTACAGTAATTGCTCGACCATCAACGAGTTGTACCAAACTTTGAGGTGTCAGTTGGCGACGTAAATCCTGTAGCAAAGACCCGTGAAACATTAGTAATAGTAAGGTAAATATGTGTAAGCTAAATGTTCCTACAGCTAAAAGTGGTAAAATACTACTTTTTTTATTATTTTCTGGTTTTAGTATTTGCATAAATTTCAGTGCTGAGTAAAATTCAATCAGTCAGCATATAAATTACAAAATCACAAATTAAAAATTCATCTTAAAAAATTGTCAGACTTGTTTCTATTAGTACATTGCTTTAATTGTTCTTCAGTCAAGTTACTATATTCATCTAGTAAACACAGATTCCGAATTTCATAAATTTCTAATTTGTCAGTACGGTTGCTATAAATTGCTTTTTGCAGGTTGGTACTATTTTCGTCTAGGGGATAAGCAAAAGAATCTACTGCTTGAACTAGTAAATCTTTATTAAAAGTAGTGATTTTTGTTCTATTATCACTTCGTTTTTTTTGAATTATGTCAGCTACCATTCCCACTCGCCACTTACCTGGTGCAATTTGTTTGGGAGGATAAATCCGCTTGATAATTAACTGTGCTGACATAGCTTGATTGGGATTGGTTGCAAAAATTTCTGGTGGTGTGATTTGGGCGATCGCACTTAAAAAACCTTTACGAAAATCTTCTGATAAGGCAAAACTTGCTACCCAACTACTAGTAGTAACTTTTTGGCTACCTCCTTGTGATGTTTTAACGAGTATTCCTGGATCTGGCAAAGGTTTTGTGACTTCTTCAAAGTTTTTTGGTGGGAGAGTTCCAGACCAGTTAAACATTGATGTCATCGTTTTACTGATAAATTGCCGAATTGCTTCGGGATCTCTTGCTAAATCATCAGTAGCTGCTATTGGTTTACCATCTATCATCTGTACAAAACTCGGCGGTTTTCTCAGACTAAGTTGGCGAATCTGCAATCCTTGGGAAATGAATAAGATTAACACCAATAGATGCAAACTAAAAGTAGCGATCGCAAAGGTTGTCAAAACACTTCCGGTTCGTTGTTGTTTTTTCTTGAGTAAATTAACCATTTTCTCATCCCACAACTAAAACTGCTTATCTAACCTGCTACCAACTTATATTCTGTCTCTTACCAATGAAGCCGTATTACTAATAGCATTGAAAACTGCAAAGCCTCCTGCACCAGCTACTATCAAAGATAAAAGTGGTGCTAAAATTCCCAGAAAAATTATGAACCACATCAAGTCTGGATTGGCATTATAATCTTGTGCTGGCCCATTCACAATTACTGTGGCAGTCAACACAGCAACAATATTGAATGAAATCTTGGCAATTCCAGCAGATAAAAACCCCGTCAGCCAAGCAAAAATGGGTTTTCCGGTTACGGGAAGCAAAGACCCACCGACAGCCAGTGGCCCTAACGCCGCTATCAGCAACATAGTAGCTTCTATTAAATTTTGAAAAGCATATTGTAAGGAAAAGAAAAAGTTTTTAATAGTAGTTTGTACAGTATTACCCAAGAAAGCATTAAACGTAGTATCTGAGATAATTCCTGTACCAAACCTAATTTGATTTACCTGATTTTCTAGCCGATCTATCCAAGTTTTATTTCCATATAAATTTCTATATTCCTGCCAGAGATCGTCGATTTGGTCGCTGGCTTTGGCAAAGCATTGGGTTTGTTGTTCGCCACTAAGTGACTGACAAGGACGAAGTAACGAACCAGCTACTTCTTCCGCAACACTCATACTCACCGCTTGCTGATAAGTTTGGTTGGCATCAGCTGTAGTCACTACTTGTTGATTCACATTATTGATAAAATTTCTTACCCCTAATGTCAGATTAGAAAGTATACTGCCATTTCCAGAGTTACTTAATAGTAAGACAACCACAAAAGGCCAAATAAAAGCTGATATTGGACGAGAATATTCACTATATATTAAATCTTTCAGCCATTGAACCATAAAAAACAGTAGAGTTCCTACTGCGAAAAACACACCCAGATTTGTCAGCGAGCCATATAAGTTATTACTGGTGTTTGTTTGTAATAAATCCAGCCATTGATTATCCCAACTTTCAGCAATACTTCTAGCAGTTCTAGTACCATTATTGAGGGTATCATTGATGCCAAGTTGAGCAAATATTTGCCAGTTATAAATCTGCATTTTGATCGATCGGGCTTTCTCTAACAAGAAAGGTAGATGTAAAAATCGATGAATATTAATTGTCTGGGTTTCTCCCAAATAAATCCATTTGAGAAGCAGTGCGTAAAAGTCGTGCTGCTTCTGTTGATGAATCTACTCTCCGCGCACGATTCGACTCTTCTATTTGCTGAGAAATATTTGCTAAATTTAAGTTAGAGTATTGTAAAAACTGGTTTGTTTGTACTGTCTGAGCAAGCGTTTCACTGATAATTTTTGATTGATCTCCTTGAATTCTTATACTTTGCAACTGCAAATTAATTTGACTTGCATTTGCCTGTGCTGTTACTCGATCGGCAGCTTCCTTAATTCCAGGAATTTTACCAAGAATATCATTAATTATGCTTTGGTTATTTTCCTCAGCATTCTTGACTACTTCCTCGATATTTTTCAGGGTTGTCTGAGTATTTTGCAATTTGGCTTTCAATCGTACTTGTCCATTTACACCCATTAAACCTACCACAGAACCACGAGTAAGCAACCGATTGATTTCATTACCAACTGACGTTCCTCTAACCGCTGGATTATTCTCAAATTTATCTGATATGGAGTAGAGCGTTATATCATCCTGAATTTGTTGTCCAGCAGCAATAGGGTTAGGTATTTTCAATTCTCCTGTAGCACCACTCAGAGAACTTTGAGTCCTAATCTCTAGAGGCTTTAAAGTGTCGCTAAGATTATTGCTCAGATAGTTTTGCAAATCCACAGAGTAGGATTGAAAATCAGTCCAAACTTGACCTAATTGTGCCATTGCTGGTAAGACGACTAAGAATGATAAAGCAATTGTCAAAAAGGTAGTTTTTTGCATGAATCTGTACCTGAAATAACGTGAGTAACATTGTGTATCATTTTTTAAATTCTATTAAATATTGACTAGTTACCTCTCTTCTCAACTACCCCGCAACGAAGCCACTAACTGACGGGCAAATGCAGAAATCGCTTCGTATTTATCGCTGTAACGCTGCATTGCTTGTTTACGTGCAGCTTGTTCATTAGGATTGTTCGCAACTACCGCCAATTGTTCATAACCTGGATAATAGCGACAGAAAGTATAAATGCCATTGTCATCTAGCAACCATTGGCTGTAAACGCCTTCTTTGCGAGGAAAAAAGCTTTCTGTGGCATTCCGAGAAATAATTTGGCGGGGATATTTCAAGATGTTGATAAAACTATCTACCGCGACTGGCTGAATACGTCCTATCAATCGTGTTGTCAAGTTTTGTAAAATTTTAGATGCTGCTTTAGATTTAGCGATTGTGTCAGGGTCTTGCGCTGATAGAATAACCCTAATGCCAGCTTTGGCACCGTTTGCACAAATTCTGCCAACTAAATCAGAAATTTGGTCAAATTCAAATAGAATTGGTGCCTCATCAATGAAGAATATGGAAGCTGGACTACTTAATGCACGTCGTAGTGCTGCTGAATAAGCACTCAAAGATAGTACTGCGGCATCTTCGTTATCTGCTAGATTTCTGAGAGCAAAAACCAAAAGTTGTGCGTCGGTGGGAAAGCTAGATGGTGCAGAAATGGATTGTCCCACGCGACTAGAAAGCCAAAATTGTAAGCGTAAATGAATTTGACTAAGAGCATCTTCAACTCTGCCACTCATAGAATCTAATAGCAAATGTTCTGGCGAGCAGAAATAGAGAAAGTCTCTTAAAGTCGGGGTTTTCTGCCAAGCCTCACTACCAAATCCTCCTGCTATTGCCTGACGATATCGCTCTTTGATACCTTCATCAGTAAAGAAGGCTCTTAAAGCCAAGTTGAGTAGGGAACGCACAGTTTGCGCTAGTAGTTGATTTTCACTAGACGAGCCTAAAACCATGGTCATTAAGGCTGATTCTAGGAAGGCCGTATAATCCAGCATCCGATCGCGTTGTTCTTCTGGAGAGAGCGATCGCAAATCTGGCTGTTCAAACAAGTTATTTGATTGTTTGGAAATATCAAAATACGCCCCATTTCCTTCCATAAACTCTGTATAGTCGGTAAATGTAGATGTACCATCTGGTTTGGGAAAGTCCAATGCTACTACAGGAATGCCATGTGCTAAAGCCTGAGTTAAAATTCCTGACACCAATACTGATTTACCAGCACGAGTTGTCGCAAACAGCGCTAAGTTTTTGTGTTGGTTAAACAAATCTAGATGTACGGGTGTTCCTCCTTCTTCGGAAATCAACTCAAAACCGTGGCTATCACCTGCTTTAGTTAGTACTAAAGGCATTAATCCTGGAACTTCACTAGTTAAATACAGCTGTCGTCGATTAAAGGGTTTTACCATCAAACCCTCCCAGACTATTGGTAAAGATTGTAACCAAATCTTCCAGGTATACTCTGTTTCCCTGATCACCTGTGCTGGGCGTTGAAAACAATTTTCAATATATCTTGTGGCTTCATCTAATTTTTCTGGACTGGGACGATGCACAAAAATAGCAATACCTGTATAAATAGGTACTGCACCTTCGTATAATTGTTCTTGTGCAGCTACTGATTTCTTTAACTTTAATTGAGCGTTGACATCAATAGTTCTGCTTTTTTCTTGAGCCAGAATAGCTGTCATATTTGACTGCTTCAACACTCTTTGTAAAGTAGTTTTCACTAAGGTTGGATTTGCCGCAGTTAACTGACAAAAAATCTCTGTATCTACTACTGTTTCTCTAGCCAGCAGTTCCCAAAAATAGCGCAGTTGAGCAAATTTATTCGGCCAACCACCAGGTTTTTCTAGAAATGTTAGTGCCCCAATGTAACTATTCTTAACATTAATCCAGCGGCGATCGGCAGTAGGTATATTAGACTCCATCAGTAAAGTTGTACTATGGATATTCTCTATGAGTAATTTGGTACTAGCTAAGTCCGAAGAAACTTGTTCGTGTAGTCCATTTTCATCTAAATGGATTAATTGGGGAATCTCTATTGGCTGTGTATCATTAAATCTTCGCCAAATATCTCCCCAGAGTTCGTTAGCATTTAAAGGCTTGATATCTAACCCCATTTTGTTAGATAAAAGCTGCTCCCAACGAGAAAAACCTTGTTGGTAAGCATTTGTAATAATAGCTTCAATGCGCTGGTTTTCAATCTCTGCAAGCTCACCTTTGAATTTCAACCACCACAATTCCGCTCTACTTAACAGCTTTTCTATCCAATCGTCAGCATTGGTAGAATTTGGTTCAATAGTGTAAGTAACATAAAGTCGCAAAAATTTTGGCTTGCGAATACCAGAACTACTAAGTTCTTTTGTTCTAGCTCGTTCTGCCATCAACAAATATTTAATATCCCGTGATGGTGTACGCTTTACTAAGTCTGCTAGTTCTTGTTGGCGTTGTTTGTCTGAACTAAAAGACCCCATGTGCAATGTTAGTCTTTCACCTTCAGGAATATCTTTTAAACCAGATTCAATATTATTAAATATAGTATCTATTTGTTCATCTCTTAAGGTGGTATGAATGCCCCGACATTCAAAACCAAAAACGAAGCAAAACCTATCTCTTTGGGTTCCTTTGGTCAAAATGTAAGCACCAATATCTCGTCCATTTAGCGAGATGCGTAGCATTGTTGCTAAATGTAGAGCATCTTCAAATGGTGTTAATCTTGTTTCTTGACCTGCGATGCCGATGCTTTTTTTTCCGATTTTTTGCTTCATGGTTAACTTCCAGCAAGCTTTGATAACGAGCAAAGCCTCTAGTCCAAGTGGGAACTCCAATAAATTTACTTAAAAAGCGCCAACTCCTACCACCAGTTAATATCCACCAAGTAGCTATTCCCCAACCAGCTACTAGTACTGTCCACAACCATCTTTGAAAATCGTCTGAAAAAATTCCTCCAAAAATGCCATTTATGATAAAGTAGGAAGTCAAAGCGATGACTATCCAAGGAAAGATTTGATCCGCTGGAAGTGGCCCTAATGATGGTTGACTTCCTAATATTTGATTAACTGGACGAAATTCTTGTTCCTGCTTTTCAGACATAACTAATTTTTCAATTTTTCTTTACCTTGGTAAAGATTACCTACTATTATCACCAATAACAAAGCCCGTAAGTACATCAGCAACAGTAACAGCTACAACAACCAATAAAGGAACTCTGGCAATACTTTGCCAATCTTCATCTTTACGTACCGCGTTGATAACACCAATCAAAGAAACCGCAATATAGAGTAAGTAAATCGCCCGCAACACATTGAAGATTAAACTAACTGCTGCTTGAGTGCCAGTAGTATTTGTTGTTGTACCTTGTGTGAGATTATTTTTAAAAAAATCTTCAGCTCTCTTAAAAAATTGCGCTTGTGCAGGGGCTGCAAAATAGTCTAACCAAAACAAACTGAGGATGATGACTACTGCTAAGGTTTGTAATGGTATGAGCCATTGCCTTGGTAAATTAACTTGCTGTCCAATCCGATGTATGACTATTGCTATGAGACTGCCAAATAGCAAACAAAAAAGCAAGATAGGGCTTTTTAGGCTGATGACACTTAAAAATACGGCGCAAGCAATTAAAAAAGGTACAGATTCAACTAGGCTTAAACGCCAAAATTCCCAAGTCTCTCTGCATTTATGAGATGTGTTCGTAGCACTTACCTTTAAAATTTGGTAAAAATTTTTCACCTGATAACTATCTTTAGACATGTGTCAATTTCCTTATTATTTCTTACGGATAATAGTACTGTTCAAACTTTAACCTCTGATAATTTAACATCAACCTATAATCTTTTTTAAGGAATTTTTTATATTAAAATATAATATCTACTTTACCTATTACATATTATTAAGATTTTATTAACGTAATTTTAATAACTAGTTAAATTAATATTCTAGAAAAATTTTTTGGGACTTTCATAACTCCTATATACTTTCCACATTTTTGCTATGCAGAATTTAGAGTTTACCTAATCTAGTGTTAATTCCAGAAAATCTCTCATGCACACTATCTAGATTTATCTCAACATTGGAGAGTTTGCTAAATAATGATGATATTTAATCTGCTTTTTAATCTGATTTTCTTTGATATCCTCCTTAGCTCGGCTACTTTGTAGGCAAGCTTTCTATGCATATCTACGACTATCTATATCCCATTCGTTATAGTATGCTCCATAGTTACTGTGTATTCTAGTTTTACCATAGGAATAATATTTAAAATTTTATTAAGTGCGTACACCGTTCGGTGAAACCGTTCCCGAAGGGTAGGGGTTGCCGTTCGCGGTAGGGTCTCTGAAAGAGAAGGCATCGCCATTGATAATGCTTTGTATGATGAATAATATAACTTTGCTCTCTGTAATTACCCGCAACTTGCTTGATGTCAAAGTGGAGCATTTACACATTTTCGTTATACAACTTGAATTATTAAGTAATTCCATCAAGTTTAGCATAATTGTATCTAATTTTTTTATACAAAAATAATATTCAAGTCAAATGATAATATTTTGATTTTCTAGTTGACAATCCTAGGTATTAAAGATGAATAGTAACATACGCTTACACATGAGATTAGCTGATACACTTATTGGTAATGTGTTACCTGCGATCGCTCAACTAAAACTTTTTAAGTAGTAGTTATCAGGGAGTGCAGTCCGAAACACAGTTTAATAGAGAGCATCTAGTTTGGGCAGAAAGACTCAAATAGCAAGTAAACCATTGAGATAAGCACAATGAACAGAGAGGATTTGATTAACACTACTATCAACATTCCACTGTGCGCCAGAAATTTTTATCCTAGCTCCAATTTGTTTAATTGCAGACTCGGTTGCACCAGAACCAATAGAACAAAGTTGTTCAGCATTTGTTCAGAACTGTGGATTATTTATTAAAGACTTTGATCTAACGGGGTGACAAAGAAGCTACAAAGCAGACTGGATAAGAGCCATAGCACGTAGACCCTTCTGAAAATAGGGTATTTTACCGGGCTTTAAACGCATAAACTCAAGAGCTAAATCAGCAATTCGATTGCACCGACCCATAAAAGACCATATAAACCAATCCAAAAAGAGCTATGTTGTCGTGAAGAGCGTTTTAATTCTTGGAGACGACCGACATATTTTTGTAAACCCATTTTACCCAAATTGCGATACAAAGCTAATTCCCTTGCTGTGTAACCAGTTCGCCAGTTTTACACTATGAAACTCTCTATCACCTAATATGAGAATTTGATATCCCTTAAATAACCGCAACAACGGACGAATTAATTTTTTCTGCTCACTCAGAGCACTACATCCTCTTTTTGGTAAGCATAGCCAGTACACAGGAATTGCCCTTTTCTGTTCAATTAATTAAGCTGGATTACAAACACATTTTGCTCACGCCACTGTGTACGGTCAATGGCGAATCTTACTATTTTATCCTCTTGGCGAATGTTGTTTTTTACCCATCGTTTTATTAAGGGAAACCAGAGATATTGAATTGACAGTTATGGCAGTAGTAAAAATCTTTGGATACTCCGTCTGCGACTTTCAAATCTGATTGGTTGGGGAAATACCGTTGCTAGTTTTTCAATCGTGACGCTTTTGTGAAATTGTAATAGCATCACCAAGATTTGCAGCATCTTGTACTGTGTGGGTTAGGTAGTATTATCATTTGATAGGTCTTGTTGAGAATACTTGACCCATCTTTTTTTACCTTAAAACCGTCTCATTTCCCTATCTCAAATGCTTCAGCCCCTTTGTCACTCCTTCAAGACTTTGATATTGCATTCTTTGATGAAAATGGCATGACAGGTTTTTACTTTCTCAATCATAAAAGCCTCCTTTCTTTCATCTAGAGAGGAGGCTTTTTGTTTGTTAGTATAAAACCTGGCACAGAGCTATTGTGGCGGGAGGCAACCCTCCAACTATCGTGGCCGCAGCAGCGTTTCACCTCTGAGTTCGGGAAGGTATCAGCGTGGTTCCACCGCGCAATCAGCACCAGGAAAACTTGTTGGGTACAAAAC